>NZ_JAINWD010000080.1:0-530 GCF_021021315.1 Halomonas sp. IOP_14
CGCTTCCCAGCGTGTTCGCCTAATCAGTCTCATGCTTAAGGGCTGGTCCCCGTTCGCTCGCCGCTACTAGGGGAATCTCGGTTGATTTCTTTTCCTCAGGGTACTTAGATGTTTCAGTTCCCCTGGTTCGCCTCGTACACCTATGTATTCAGTGCACGATACTCATCTTGTGATGAGTGGGTTTCCCCATTCAGAAATGCCCGGGTCACAGGTTGTTGCCACCTCACCGAGCCTTATCGCAGGCTACCACGTCTTTCATCGCCTCTGGCTGCCTAGGCATCCACCGTGTGCGCTTCATTGCTTGACCCTATAACCCGAAGGAGTCTGGACTCGCAATGATCACGTTTCATTTTGCCGGATACGCTTGAGACGTATCACAATTTAAGAAGCACTTCTTGCGAAGTGTTCTTGTCAGCATGATATACATTGTTAAAGAGCGACTGCTATAAGCAGTGATAAGCGTTCTTTCATATTAAAAAAGAAAAAGACCTTTAAGACCTTAAAAGCTATTTTTTCTTTTTAACGTGAAA
>NZ_JAINWD010000081.1:0-202 GCF_021021315.1 Halomonas sp. IOP_14
TGCGAAGTGTTCTTGTCAGCATGATATACATTGTTAAAGAGCGACTGCTATAAGCAGTGATAAGCGTTCTTTCATATTAAAAAAGAAAAAGACCTTTAAGACCTTAAAAGCTATTTTTTCTTTTTAACGTGAAAAAGACAGAGCCACTTATCACTGCGTATCAACAGCATTCTGATCAGGTAATTCATTGTGGACGCTTACC
>NZ_JAINWD010000082.1:0-214 GCF_021021315.1 Halomonas sp. IOP_14
GGCGTTGTGCGATAACTAAAACAACAGCGACTTATCAATGGTCACGAAACATTCACAAACGGTATTGAAGGTTAAACAGGGTAGTAACGTAATGGTGGAGCCAAGCGGGATCGAACCGCTGACCTCCTGCGTGCAAGGCAGGCGCTCTCCCAGCTGAGCTATGGCCCCATCTAGTCACTCTTAGTCACACTCACCTCTGGCCAATTTTATTTAG
>NZ_JAINWD010000083.1:0-243 GCF_021021315.1 Halomonas sp. IOP_14
CAAACGGTATTGAAGATTAAACAGGGTAGTAACGTAATGGTGGAGCCAAGCGGGATCGAACCGCTGACCTCCTGCGTGCAAGGCAGGCGCTCTCCCAGCTGAGCTATGGCCCCAATACTAAATTCACGCAAATTTCTGTAAGACAAGGCAAAATGCGACGACGTATAGTCTGCTCTGCTATACGAGGAGCATTTTAACGCAGTATTACAGGAATTTGGTGGGTCTGGGCAGACTTGAACTGCC
>NZ_JAINWD010000084.1:0-1748 GCF_021021315.1 Halomonas sp. IOP_14
TCTAGTCACTCTTAGTCACACTCACCTCTGGCCAATTTTATTTAGCGCAAGGCATTTTATGACGACGCATAGCCTGCTATGCGAGTTATAAAATAACGCAGCGATAGATAAAATTTGGTGGGTCTGGGCAGACTTGAACTGCCGACCTCACCCTTATCAGGGGTGCGCTCTAACCAACTGAGCTACAGACCCATTTACTTACTACTCTTACGACCGCGTCGGCTGGCCGACCTCACCCTGCTTTCCATTTAAGGTCAGGGGGTGCGCTCTAACCAACTGAGCTACAGACCCATTTACTTACTACTCTTACGACCGCGTCGGCTGGCCGACCTCACCCTGCTTTCCATTTAAGGTCAGGGGGTGCGCTCTAACCAACTGAGCTACAGACCCATTTACTTACTACTCTTACGACCGCGTCGGCTGGCCGACCTCACCCTGCTTTCCATTTAAGGTCAGGGGGTGCGCTCTAACCAACTGAGCTACAGACCCAAGAGGGGATCGTGCTTTTACCGTTTGCTCTATATCTGATCAGGTAATTCATTGTGGACGCTTACCGACTGTGACGCATCGTTTAAGGAGGTGATCCAGCCGCAGGTTCCCCTACGGCTACCTTGTTACGACTTCACCCCAGTCATGAACCACACCGTGGTGATCGCCCTCTTGCGTTAGGCTAACCACTTCTGGTGCAGTCCACTCCCATGGTGTGACGGGCGGTGTGTACAAGGCCCGGGAACGTATTCACCGTGACATTCTGATTCACGATTACTAGCGATTCCGACTTCACGGAGTCGAGTTGCAGACTCCGATCCGGACTGAGACCGGCTTTAAGGGATTCGCTGACTCTCGCGAGCTCGCAGCCCTTTGTACCGGCCATTGTAGCACGTGTGTAGCCCTACCCGTAAGGGCCATGATGACTTGACGTCGTCCCCACCTTCCTCCGGTTTGTCACCGGCAGTCTCCTTAGAGTTCCCGACATTACTCGCTGGCAAATAAGGACAAGGGTTGCGCTCGTTACGGGACTTAACCCAACATTTCACAACACGAGCTGACGACAGCCATGCAGCACCTGTCTTACAGTTCCCGAAGGCACACCAGAATCTCTTCCGGCTTCTGTAGATGTCAAGGGTAGGTAAGGTTCTTCGCGTTGCATCGAATTAAACCACATGCTCCACCGCTTGTGCGGGCCCCCGTCAATTCATTTGAGTTTTAACCTTGCGGCCGTACTCCCCAGGCGGTCGACTTATCGCGTTAACTTCGCCACAAAGTGCTCTAGGCACCCAACGGCTGGTCGACATCGTTTACGGCGTGGACTACCAGGGTATCTAATCCTGTTTGCTACCCACGCTTTCGCACCTCAGTGTCAGTGTCAGTCCAGAAGGCCGCCTTCGCCACTGGTATTCCTCCCGATCTCTACGCATTTCACCGCTACACCGGGAATTCTACCTTCCTCTCCTGCACTCTAGCCTGACAGTTCCGGATGCCGTTCCCAGGTTGAGCCCGGGGCTTTCACAACCGGCTTATCAAGCCACCTACGCGCGCTTTACGCCCAGTAATTCCGATTAACGCTTGCACCCTCCGTATTACCGCGGCTGCTGGCACGGAGTTAGCCGGTGCTTCTTCTGCGAGTGATGTCTTTCCTAATGGGTATTAACCACTAGGCGTTCTTCCTCGCTGAAAGTGCTTTACAACCCGAGGGCCTTCTTCACACACGCGGCATGGCTGGATCAGGGTTGCCCCCATTGTCCAAT
>NZ_JAINWD010000085.1:0-429 GCF_021021315.1 Halomonas sp. IOP_14
AACCCGAGGGCCTTCTTCACACACGCGGCATGGCTGGATCAGGGTTGCCCCCATTGTCCAATATTCCCCACTGCTGCCTCCCGTAGGAGTTCGGGCCGTGTCTCAGTCCCGATGTGGCTGATCATCCTCTCAGACCAGCTACGGATCGTTGCCTTGGTAAGCCATTACCTTACCAACTAGCTAATCCGACATAGGCTCATCCAATAGCGGGAGCCGAAGCCCCCTTTCTCCCGTAGGACGTATGCGGTATTAGCCTGGGTTTCCCCAGGTTATCCCCCACTATCGGGCAGATTCCTATGCATTACTCACCCGTCCGCCGCTCGTCAGCGGGTAGCAAGCTACCCCTGTTACCGCTCGACTTGCATGTGTTAGGCCTGCCGCCAGCGTTCAATCTGAGCCATGATCAAACTCTTCAGTTTAAGATCTATG
>NZ_JAINWD010000086.1:0-5780 GCF_021021315.1 Halomonas sp. IOP_14
AAGCCACCTACACCGAAGAGATGGCCCAGAAAGCCGGTGATGTGGGGCATAGCTACGCCAAGCTTGTCGCCACGTTTGCCGAATCGGTACAGCTGCCCAATCTGGTGCTGACGCACTTTAGCCCCCGCTACCAGCTCAACCCCCATGCGTCGCCTTCCATTGAGGAGATCCGCCAAGAGGCCTTGCGCGTCTACTCGGGCTCGCTTTACTTGGCGCGGGATTTTGGCGAATACACCCTGGATAAAGCGGGCCACTTTTCTGAAGTGGCGGGCGAATAGGTTGGCCGTGTTTCGACCATTCTTGCGAATACACGGCTACTGAAAATGGGGTGACGTCATTCTCGGACATAGTTGTTAGAAGGGTGAACCAGTGCTTATTGGAGTAACTCCTCGCCTTTGGTTGTTAAACTCTGTTCGTATTCAGCCAAGTGCAGTACAACAGCGTCATACAGTTGGCTGCAAATGTGATCACTGCTTTTTTGGGGGCTTGCTAAGTTTACGTTTAAAGAGGGCAGCCGTGGGAGACAATGCTGGCTATCAAGGCGCCTGAGGGTGGGCGGTATCGTTGATTTGGGCAGTGCCGAAACGACAGCTCCGCTTTCCACTGCTGCCACAAGCCCTCCATAGCTGTAGGTTTCGAACTCAACTCTATACTCACGGCCTGCGCCTTTGAGTGCATTTAGGATGAATTCTCTGTCAGGGCAGCCGTACTCGAATAAAGCGACGGGTAGCGTACTCTGTTTCCAAACGAGCGAATTTCTAGCACAGACCCACTCTAATGGTTCAACTCGGATAGGCTCTGCATCGATGTCAGAAGGACAATGCTGGGCCAGAGCAATATCGAATTCCCCGTTTTTATAACGCTTCCAGATATCAGTGCTGAAGCTGCAATCCAATGTCACTTGAACATTGGGAAACTGACATTTCCAAAGCTCAAGTAGGCTTGGCAACAGACAAGTTGCGTAGCAATCTGTGGTGGCGAATCGAATGATCTGACGATCAGCAAAACTCTGCGCCAACCATCGCTCAGCCTCATCGTTTGCGTTAATGACCTTTTGTGCCCTTAGATAGAAGGCATGGCCTTTTTCGGTAAGGGTAACGCCTTTTGGAGTGCGGTAGAGCAGTGGAACGCCAATCTGGCGTTCAAGCTGCTGAACTTGCCAACTAACAGTAGATTGGGCCAGAAAGAGTCGCTCTCCCGCCCGTGAAAAACCGCCCAAATCTGCAACATAGATAAATGTGCGCAGCTGATCCAAGCTCCATTTCATTGTGGTACCTCCTACCGTCGGTTCGTCTTATTCGCCGAGCATGTTGAGTAATTGAAGTGGCGATCGGGTGATGTAAAAGGGACTCTGATCCAGTATCGAATTAATTGATACCCCTCAGCAAATATTTCCGTTTCCAATTATCCCATGTCGCTTTGTACGCTCAGACCACTTGTTTTGAAAACAAACACGTGGATACAAATATGACAGATACGAATAATTCCTTAAACACTAGAGTTGAGGGTGGGTGCGATAAAACAGGCCTCTCAAAAATGCTCCGCCCTGAATGCTATATCGATGAGGATTGGTTTGAACGAGAACTACAAACCATTCATTCTCCAGCCTGGCATTTTGCCTGCCTGTCGACTTCTCTCCCTAACGTTGGAAGTTTTGTAATCCGTCGGTTTTTGGAACGCAGTGTCATCATTGTCCGTAGTGAAGACGGTATTATCAGAGCCTTTCTAAACACCTGTAGACATCGTGGTGCTCCTTTAACGAGCGAAAGCTGCGGAAAAAATGCGAACTTTAGATGCCCTTTTCATAAGTGGTCTTACGATACATTTGGAAATTTGACGAGCGCTCCCGGTTTAGGTGGGAGCGTGAAAAGAAGCGATCTTAAAAAGTTAAATCTAAATCTGGTTCCAGTTCAATGTGAAGCTGCAGCTGGTTTGGTATTCATCAATCTTAATAAAGAAAACGAGATGCCGCTTGAGGTCTATCTAGGCAACTACATCGAGAAGGTAGCTCTACCACACCAAACTCAGAGAATGCATTGTGTTCAAGAAAAGTCCTATGCATTAACGACCAATTGGAAGCTATACATTGAAGTAGATATGGAGACTCTCCATACCAACTTCATTCACAGTCGCTCGATTGGTAGCCAACCAGTTAAACCGGTAGAACATGATCGCAACTGGTTTGGTGTTTATCATCAGAACTCTCTTTCTCCAGCATTATTTCCTGAAAAACGTAACCTCGCCTTTCCAACTCCCCGTGACGTTATCGGCGAAGCAGCAGAAGGCACCCATTTCAGCGTCATTCTGCCAGGTTTTTTCATTGTAACTGCACCCGAAGTTATGTGGTGGATTCAGAAGACGCCAATCTCAGCTACTCGCACAAGCGTCAATGTTGGTTACGCATTTCATGATGAAACCCTGGCGAGGCATGACTTTAACGAGATCGCACCACACTATTTCGAAAGACTCGATCAAGTAATTCTTGAGGATGACCAGATTTGTGAATACCAACTAGAAGGATTGAGCAATCGTGTGCGAGGGCATTTCACACCAGTTGAACCGGTGGCCGCTTACTTTTCGGAGCTAATCGAAACAAGGCTCCTGGAGGCGGGGTATGAATAGTACAAGTACCGTTATGGGGGGGCGCCTTCGGATTCCAATAACCTGGCTCAAATGGGGAGGCTGGTGTTTTCTCATTAGCATCTTCATGAGTGGATTCTTTTTCCGCTTCGCCCCTTCGACCCTTTCAGGGAGTATGCAGCAAGAGCTCAGTTTAACGGCCACTACGCTCGGCATTGTGGCATCAATGCATTTCTGGATTTATACGCTGATGCAGGTGCCCGCTGGCATTTTTACTGACTCGGTGGGGATACAGAAGGGGGGCGTTATCGGCGGTACAGTAACGGCGATAGGTGCTTTCTCCTTTGGTTTTGCGCCCAATCTTGTCGTTTTGCTTGTGGGGTCAGCGTTATTGGGGCTGGGCCTATCAGCTGTATTTGTCGCCCTGATGAGTTACAACGCTACTTGGTTTTCCCCAGAGCGCCATTCCCTTGTTATGGGTACAACCATGCTCCTGGCTGCGCTAGGAAGCGTAATAGCGCAGACCCCAACAGCGTATTTGTTGCATTGGTTCAACTGGAGAGAGGTCGTCCTTTTCTTCGCAGCCTTAACCTTATTGGCCACTGCATGCCTGCTTATTTTCTGTAAAGACGACCCAGCACCAAAACGGATACGTGACTCGAAAGCCAAGACGACTGTGCATCCAATACTGCGCGGAAATCGATATGTCCTTAGAGAGCGCCAGGTATGGTTACTGTTTGTTTGTGTCGCGGCCACCAACGGAACCTTGTATGCGTTTTTAGGACTGTGGGCGGTACCGCTATTGACCGATGGTTTCAGCATCCAACCAGCGCAAGCGGCACAATATGCCACCGTTGCGTTGACGATGTATGGTTTGAGTTCTCTCTTTTGGGGATGGATCGCTGACAGGATTGGTGCGAAGAAACCCATTATTGTTGTGACGGCTATGTTATCCGTCGCTGTATGGGCGCTGATGGCGTTTGCAGAGTGGGAGCCTGGTGGAGTGGCAATGGCACTGTTTGTACTTTTAGGACTCTCTGGCGGGCCGGTCGGGGTCATTTTTGCGGCTACCAAAGAGTCAGTCGCCTTGGCGAATGTTGGCTTTGCGACTGCTCTCGTTAATATGGGTGCGTTCCTGACCGCTGCTTTGGTTCAATCAGGTTTTGGGATCATTCTTGATACCGTCTCGGCTGCTGACCCCGAAACTGTTCCAAGCCTTCAGAGCTATCAACTCGCGTTGATTCTACCCTTAACTATAAGCGGCTTGGGAGTAGTGGCATCCTTGCTGTTGAAAGAACGGAGCCTGGCGAATGAGATGTTAAATGAGTGACGAGATAGTGTTTTCCGATGCCACACCACACCTGTAGGCCATAGTTAAAGGTTCAGATACTATTTCAGCTCAGCCTGGAGAGTCTAATTGAGAACGTGTTGTGCCCCCCTCACTCAGGCCTTTTTTCACTGTGGATCAGGATCAGGTCGTGGATCTCGCCTTGAAGAACGTCAAAATCTTTATGGAGTGGCTTGTGGGCGTAACTTAAGCAGACGCCCTAGAGCCGATAGCAACCAGCCAGGCGTCCATAACCATGCCGCAAAAACGATAATCCCATAAAGCAACCAAACGGGGAGAGATAAAAGCAGCTTTGCGATAAGGGCAAGTAGATCGCCTTTATACACCATCTTGGTGCTACGGCTGGCAAACTTGGTAAATTTCAGTGCGCCAACCCTATCCAGCACCTTTAAGCCTGTTTTACCAAAGGTGGCAGCGAGTAAAATGGTCTCTTTACCGAAGATGGCGGCGCGTTGACTAATATCGATAACGGCCGTGCCACCTATTCTGTACAACGCTGCACTTTGGCTACCGAATGTATCAGCAAAACGCGCGGCTCGACGAAGATCGGTGGCGTTTTGAGTGTTTTCCAGCATATTCAAACCGCCGCGGGTCTTGGCAAGAATATTGATATCACCGAGCATCGTTCTCAGCTGTCCCAAATTTCTGGTTTGCCGCGCCTGCCTTGCTGCTGTCATCACGGAATCTTTTAGCCAGTAAGGCAGTTTACCCAGTCTCCTTGCTGCCTTGAGCGTTATTAAACTGCTTTTGGCTACTGTGGTGCCTGCTACAGCGGGCGCTGCTGCACCCGCTGTAGCGCCAGTTCCCACAGTGCTTGCCATTTGCGCTGATGATGCCACCACCCCCAGTGTGGCCAGAGCTATTAAAACTTCATCAACCTCTTCACCGTGCACAAGGTTCAAGCCTTGGTTAGCCAAATCACGCAGATCTCCAATCACAAGGAAGTCCGATGTAACGCTGGCGACTTGCCCAATGGTTTCGTCACTGCTGCCTTTGAATAAGCCCTCGCCTAGCTTATCGAGCTGATAACGCCAATCGCTTCGCCGATCTTCAATACTCTGGTAAAGCGTCTGCGCCTCTGGATCGTCGCCAACGTAGTCAAATGCCATGAAGAATCCCAGATAGTCAGCCGCTTCAGCGTATCGCTCCTCCTCTACGAGAGCATGAGTTTCGGGTAACGGATTGATTCGGGTAAATGCCATTAGCATAAACGTGGTTCGTTGCCAGAGGACGCTCATCGCGACTAGGGCAACTAACAGTATCGTGAGTTTGAAGGGCAGCCTGAATAACATGTTTCAGTTCCTGGTTTTATTCTTTATTAATGAGGGTGCAATGATCTCTCTGAACCTTGTGAATCATGGCAACATGAGCGATGTATACGAATGATGGAAAAAACCGTCCAAACCACACTTTGCTCAAGCATCGGCTTAAGTAGCTTACTCAATCAATTTAAGGGGTGACAGCCTTTAATATGAAGAAAGCCATCTTCCAGCAAATAAGGCGTAATTACATTTGAGTTAGTGCGTAGGTGGGAGGCCATGAACTTATGAAAGCCGAGCGCTGCCTCAGTGAAAGTGAAAAGCGTGCTTGCATAGCCGTGTGGCTGCTGTTGCCAAAATCGATACAATAAATAACTGGATGGATATGAACCTACTCTTCCTAGGCACATCCGCCGGTGTACCGACCAAACAACGAAACGTCTCCGGCATCGCGTTGCGCGATAGCAAAGGGAAGGGCTGGTACCTGATCGATTGTGGCGAGGGCACCCAGCATCAGGTTTTGCACACGAAGTTATCGTTCCATTCTTTGAAAGCCATCTTGATTACCCACGTGCACGGCGACCACTGCTATG
>NZ_JAINWD010000087.1:0-5568 GCF_021021315.1 Halomonas sp. IOP_14
AGCGCCAGCAACGAATGCTCGACCAGATCGCCGGGGGGATGGCGTGACGTTACGAATTCAGAAACCCCGCCGCCCTCGAGCACTGACCAAAAACGGCGCGCCCCGGGCAAAGCCCGTTGATTGGGAAGGGCAGGAGCAAGCCGTGCTGATCCGTTGGCTGTATGGCGAGAAGATGCGCGGCCAACCGGTAGGCGAGTTGTTCGATGCCACCTTCCATGTGCCCAACGGTGGCCACCGCAATAAGAAAACCGCGAGCGACCTTAAACGCCAGGGCGTGAAGGCGGGCGTTAGCGATCTCCCCGTGCGTCAGGCCCGCGGCGGTTGGTTTGGCCTGTACCTCGAGTTCAAGGCCACCCCGCCCAAGGATGCGCCGTTAGCCGATAGCCAATTCGAGTGGCTGGAAAACAGTGAGTACGAAGGCTATTGCGCGGTGCTGGCGCTAGGGCTCGAGGAGGCCAAAGCAGTGCTTAGGGAATACGCCAGTTGGCCCCGCACGCAAATACTGGGTGAACGGCTGGCGCTAGAGAGTGGTACCGAGTGGAGGAAGGGGTGATGACACAGCAGAAGGGGAGCCAGATGCAGTTTGATGATTGGAAGCGAGTAGCAAACCCCTGGCGTGTCGTGGAAGCGGCGAAGAGTGATGAACGAGCGCGTGATGCGGCCGTATCACGCATCATCGACACCATGCTGGAGCTGCAGCTTGATTACCGTCACGATAACCCTGGTTTTCAGCCGTTCAGTGTAACGGCCCTAGCAGGTGAGGTACCTGGCGGCGGTGGTCGTAGTGACCAGGCCATGTTGGCCGCGCTTCGCTACCACCCCCAAAGCCAGTGGCATAAGACCTGTGGTTGGTTGTTGGATCAACTGCCCAAACGCCAGGCCGCGGCCATGCTGATGCAGGCCGCCCGCATCCGTCCAGAGAAGATGGGCCATAGCATTTGGATGGTGACTGTCAGGCAGATGGTTGAACGGCAGGAGGTGTTGCTCAGGGCGCTGGGGCTGAATGAAGGCGTACGGCACTTTGAGAGTGTTGAGGCGTTGCAGGTAGCGGGTAAGCGGGCGCGTAAACGGTTGTGGCAGGTGTTGGCGGTGGAGGAGGTCGGGCGGGCTTAGATTGAATTGCGTTGGCCAATAATAATGGCCGACGCAATTACAATCTCAATGCCTTATCGAAGTGGTTAAGTAGGGACTTCTTTCGGCCTTTTAAGCGAGAATGTCATAACGCTAGCAACATGTGTGCCTATAAAAAGAGCCAAGTTTGCAATGTAATTGGCATCGCCATGTCTACAATTTTTGTGATCATTTAAGGTAATATATCTCCTATATTTTTAGCTAGCGAATTACAAAACTCTTCATTGTTTCTAATCCATAAAGAGAAAAAAGCACCCCTTACAATATCCTCACTCACAAAGCCAATTTCAATTCCAACTTGATTAAACAAAAGATGTGGATCTCTATTAGTTCGTATGACCTCAGCAACCTTCTCTCTAACCATTTCCTGTGATTCTGGCGACCGTTGACAGGAAACGGTTAACAAAGCCAATTGATCGTCTAAATGATCAAGTATATTTTCATAAACTTCAATTTCAGGCTGTCGTCCTGGTAACCTATATATTCCATTTCCATCGTCATCTTGTTGGGAAGAGTCTCCATCAATTATGCATACAGACCTGAAGGAAATGGCAGGATTGTTTTTATGTGATATGTGAGTGTTTACAGCGTTTCCATCACCTGCAACTGAATAAACTTCAACCTGGCCATACTTTTCACCCAATTTCTCTCTCAGTATTGCATCAACCCATTTCTTAGCAAAAACATCTTCAACGAATATAGCAACTGCTTTATCCACTCGACCTGAAACGGCTCGAAGGGCTTCTACATTCAACTTTCCCTGCTTAAGCTTGCCGTTGATGCAAGCCCAAATTGCTTCGTTTGGCAGTGGGCCAAGTGCGTAATCACTATGGGTGGTAAAAATTGCTTGAATACTTTTTCTTTCTGCAACATCAATTAAGTATTCAACCATCCTTTGCGTTGCAATTGGATGCAAACCATTTTCAATTTCTTCTATCAATATCAGCGAGTTATCAGGAGCAGCTTCAATTTCCTTAATCATTCGTATAATTGATGATTCTCCAGCCCCAAAATGAAACTCAGAATAGTCAACGCCATCACTATGCCCTACCAAAAAGCTGTCATTACCACCAATGTCTGCAACGCGAAAATTCTTAACGTCCTTGCCAAGTACATGCTCAACTTGAGTAGATACATCTTTGTCGATTCCGGAAATTGTGCCTTTATGATTATAAGTTGAGCGCATAAGCTTTTTGTACTTGCTTTTCTCTCCGGCAGGTACAGTACGCTCTATTCCGAAAAACATTGTTGGTCGATACAAAACATCAGATCTAATCCACTTCGCACTTTTAAACTTACTGTTTCTTCGTACCGATTGACGCTTACTCAGTGTCTTATCAACTGCTTCATACTCTGCTCGCCAGCCAGACATACTATTATCGCCAATTGCGCTCTTTGGAAAAAATAGCCCTGGCTTTATGGTTTTATATGCACAAGCCGCAGCACCAAGGATTGAAGATTTGCCACTCCCATTGGGCCCAATTAACGCTGTTACAGGAAAATCAAAAGAAACTGTTTCTCCTGAAAAACCCCTGATTTTATTTATGTCAATTCTTAATAGATATTTTCCATAATCTTGTTTTCTTACTTTATCTAGTAGTGCAATCTTTAACGAATTCCTGATTTCACTTCGCTCCATATTCATTTGATATCCTTGTATGTTTTGAGCAGATGTTGTTAATAATTTTTTAACACGTAGCGCTACGAAAAAATCGGAGCGCAGCGGGAAAGCTTTCCGATAGCAGCGCTTTATTAGCGTCGATTTTCATCTTCCGTTACGGGGTGCTCTCCCAACTCTTCCGGAAGTTCATCAAGTATTTCTTTTGCGTGATGCTCAAGAGCGATTTCACCCTTTGTTAATCTCTCTGTCCAATACCTGCCTACTAGTTTTTGCTTTGGCTTTTCAATGATCTTAAACACGGCTGTCCCATCATGAGGGATACTCCGTTCATTCAAGCTTAACCTAGACTTGCTGCTGTAGGAATATGCAAGGGTTTTAATTTGTCGATCCGGTTCGATAAGAAAACCCTCAGAATACGAAGAGCTTTCCATTTCACTTGTAAGCATCATGCAATGAATATGAAAGAAAGATTGTTTTACTGTGAGCATTACTGGTATGGGAAGTGGCTTTTCTCCTGTTTTGGGATTCTTCCAGTCAGAGTATATAAATCCTATCCAGCTTCCATTTAGATCTGGGAAAGGAACAAGCCACCCTCTAAAAATTTTAAGTTTCCAGCCCCATTTAACAAACACTGCAACTACTAGAAGATCAATAGTCACAACTTTTGGTATAAGCCCAAAAAAGTCATCAACTTTTGATAAGTCTAAACCACCAAAGTAGGCTAGAGTAAACCAAGCAATAGCTGAAATTACGACTAGAATATATAACGTACTCTTAAGTGTTATGTTACGCATTACTTGTATCCTAAATAGTTCCATGCCGATTTTGCAAAGTCGCGTCCATCCTCACGAGTCCATTTTTGGTTATTATGAAACAAAAAGAAGCACTCATTCACCTCCAACCAGCGACCAGATGCCGGCTCCTCATCACCTTGAAGGTTACTCCAGATATGGACAAGCATAGCTCTAAGGCGTTCTGTCCATGTTGGGTGAGAAAATACACTGTCTGGACAATTATAGGCTAAACATTCCATAAAAAATGATGGTAATTCACGAAATTTTCCATCTTGTGACATTGCATTTTCAATCCGCTTTAGCAGGCGCGCACCTTTCTTATAAGCATATCCGGTTCGATTATTCTTTGCTGTTCCATTTTCCTTTTGCTGGATTGGGTAGTTAACGATGCTGCTGCCATCGGCTTTAAATATCTTTGTTCCGTTTATCGATCCATGGCTCATGTAGTAGCGATAGCTAAAACATGGAACCACATCAGCATCAACGCGTGCTGAGTTAGAATTTATCTGTATTGCGGTAGAACCAGAAGAGTCTACATGGCCGGGAAATTTTGCATTCATAGCAGATAGGAGCTCTGCTCTTAACTTTGCTGGTGTCCAAATTCCTTCATATGGCCCGCTGGGCGTATGATTAGTATTTTCAGTTTTTTCCCAGTATTGACATTCAGTGCACTCTACCGCTATATCAACATCACTATCTGATCGCACATTAGTATTATTAGCATAAGACCCCTTCGCAAAAACCTTCAATGAACAGCCATTCAATGGCTCATGTGAGTCTATCGCTTGGCGAATCATCCGCTCCGTTCTATCCTGCTTATCCTGCTCCGTGCTACTTGAAGGCCCTGTCCACCCAGATAATTTATCTTCCAAACTCATTGCGTATCCTCTTAAGGCGATAATAGTTATTAGTCTGCTTGCTTACACATACCACTGGAACGAGAAAGTGCGTTCAATAATGTTGTTTTTCTTGATCGAACATATCACATTCTATTAAAATTCAGCACGTTAGATGAAAAACGATAACATGATGCCCAATCTCCGTGTGCGCTGCTTATCTCTCGATGAACGTGCTCATGGCCATATAAGGCATCCCCCCTTTGTATTGGTAACAGACCCTTAATTAACTAAATATAGGCTTCATGCTATACATTGGGAAGCTCAAATTCATCACTGCTTACACCGAAAGAGCTGTGTAAAAAAAACTATTTGCCTAAGTGTCGTGATTGAGGCAGTATTTTATCTAGGCTGCGCTAGCTGCGCGATTAGCCATCACTTCTTGAAGCCCTGCCGGTCACCCGGTGGGGCTTTTGCGTATCTACGTTTTATTTTTTCTTGGCAGCAAGATTGCCGCCGCCTGGGCAGTAGGGGTTAATGCTGCCTATCGGAGTTCTCGCCAGGTCGGCGTTCAGTAGTATTGCGCGACGTGGGCTGAGATTGTGATGTCTGTTCCGAAGATTTGCGATCTCGAAACTTGTTCCATGCTGATTTAGCTTTCTGCTGATTTTCTGGCTTACGCAGCCAATTTGCGGCCGCCATCATAATCCACTTTTTCATGCGATCCTCCAGGTTCCATTTGAGAGGTGTATTTGCGTCTGACCATTAGGCTATAGCTCAGTCATCCAAGACTGGCTAGCCCTTGTAACATTATTCAACGCTGCTGGCTGCTCTGCGTTCCTGTTTGTTTGATCCTTTCTGTCCGATTACTTCACGTCACCAATTTCTGAGGCTTCTATGTCTGCTCATTCTCCTACTCATTGGCTTGAGGAGGCGGAACTGCTGCGCGTTGAGCCAGTACCGCCAAGCGATACACGCGCCGGCAACGTGGCGGCCTTCCTCGATACATTGGCATTTGCCGAAGGTACGCCACGCTTTGGCAATCAAGACGGTTTTAATGTGATTGTCGGCGGTAAGACGTTCAGCAGTTACAACGATCACCCACGCCAGCTTGTTTGGCTTCCTGCTTATGAGATCCACTCCAGTGCAGCAGGTCGCTACCAGTTCCTGATACGTACATGGGATG
>NZ_JAINWD010000088.1:0-4894 GCF_021021315.1 Halomonas sp. IOP_14
ACTCATAGAGGTCTCTCCGAATGACGATAAAGGGTAAGCCTCACAGCCTGAAGGGCGAGCACCGTTCAGGCTGTGGGAAGAGTAATCTCATGGGGTTTATGCAGCCGTCTCGGCACGCATGTGCAAGCGAAAGCGCGCTATCTGGATGATTTGATTAATGGCTGTTTGTCGTTCAGTTACGGCGTCGTTTTCAAGTCGCTTTTCGAATGCATCGAGAATGGCGTGACGATCAAGCCCTTTAACGGCAATCACGAAGGGGAAGCCGAACTTATCCTGGTAAGCCTGATTCAGCCGTTGGAAGCACTCAAACTCTGCAGCGGTGCACTGGTCTAGGCCTGCTCCCGCCTGTTCGCGGGTGGAGTCCTGGGTTAATTCGCCGGCCAAGGCGGCTTTTCCCGCTAGATCAGGGTGAGCGCGGATAACCGCAATTTGCTGATCAACATCGGCGTTCCTAAGCACTGCTCCCATACTGTCTGCTAGTACATCGGCATCATCATGCTGATCAGTAAGCTCTTGTTTCCAAAAAGTTTCTGCTACCCATGGCGAGTGTTCGAATATATCGCCGTAATGGGTAAGAAAATCTTCTAAACCAAGGCTGCTAGGGCGTGCGGCGTTTAAAATTAGCGACATTGTATGCTCCTTTTGTATTTTATTGTCATTCTTATTGTATACAATAAATATAGATAAATGTACTCTAAGAAGTGCTGTTATCGAAAAAAAAACGGTTGTTCACGCCAGCAAAAACATTCGCGGCGTTAAAAAATGCGTCTAAAAAATCAAACAAAAGAGGTTTTCGCATGTTGAAGAGAAACCGAGCAGTGGCTAAGTACGTGTCGGTGGCCACACTTCTTGGCTGTATGTCGGCAGGTGCTCATGCGGCGGCGTGGAGTGATACGTTTGTGGGTTATCGCTATGGAACACAGTTTATGGAGCCTAATAACCCTGAAAATGTGGAGAAGCATATTCTCCAGTTCACCCATGCAAGTGGTTATTCACTGGGGCAAAACTTTTTCAATCTGGATCTTCTACAGTCCAGTAATGAAGATCCCGCCAGCAATAGTGACTCAGGGGCAACGGAAGCGTACTTGACATACCGTCATCAACTGCATGCGGGGGGCGTGTTTGATGAGCCGGTAGCATTCGGGCCAGTGAGGGATATGGCACTAACCTTCGGGTTTGACCTCAACACTAAAAACACCGGTTTTGCGCCGCGTAAGCGCCAACTGGTAGTTGGGCCAACGTTTAAGTTTGACGTGCAGCGAGGATTTGTAGATCTAAGCCTGTTTTATAGCCGGGAGTGGAACCACTGCGGCCTGCCACCCTGTGGGCTACCCGAAAACCAGAACAGCATCTCATTTGACCCTTATTACCAAATCAATTTGGCTTGGGGGTTACCGTTTGAAGCGGCTGCGTTACCGCTAAAATTTCAAGGCTTCTATAACTACAACGGTGCGAAAGGGGATGACTACTTTGGCGATTCGACCAAGCCTGAGCAGTTAATGCGTACCTCGCTGATGCTGGATGTAGGACAAGTCTCGTGGGGGGTGGAAAACTCGCTATGGGCCGGCGTTGGCTACGAATATTGGCGCAATAAATTTGGTAATCACAATAAGCCAGGGGTTGATACCGACGCTATGACGCTTAATATCGAATGGCATTTCTAATATAGAAACTCAGCTGCCTAGCCTTTAATTCTGAATTCAACCAATAAATGCAGCGGCTGCTAGTGCTTCTGCGTATTCTCCTAATAACACCTGGGCTGGGGTTCGGTATCCCAGCCGCTTTCTTGGTCTATCGTTGAGGTTATTGACGACGACCCTTAGCTCTGTGTCTGACCCGTGTCGGAAGCCTGTCCCTTTCGGGAAATATTGGCGAATCAGTCATTGGTGTTTTCATTAATACCACGCTGGCATGAGCGGTGCGGGTCGCAAATATATGTCTGGCCGACAAGGCCTGTTCTGGCGCATAACCCTGGTCGGCTCGTTGCGTTTTATCTCGAAGCTAATGGTGCTGCTGTGGGATCCAATGGCCCGCTGGCTGATGTCGGTCTAAAGATAGCTAAAAATTTGGTATCGTGGGGCCTGAGTCGGTTGTCGATATCCCATGCCCTGCTTCACTATGGCAGGTTAAGGCAGAGAGGATGCCGTTGCTGGCCCTCCTATCTTTACCTTATGATCCAAAGTGCTGCGGTTATTCTATGCATCCAGGCCTGAAAATTGAGCTTTCCTTTTCTCAATGGCTATATTAAAGCTATAATGCGTAAGATATATGTTTAAGGGTTACCTTAAATTTTAAAAATATAGGAATTTAGACTATGGCGTCGGTACTGAGTAACTATCTCAAAAAAGAACAGATGTTAAAGCAGCTGCAGGAAGAGCTGCAAGCGCTGGAAAACAACAGTGAGCTAAAAGCAGAGCTTGAATTCAAAGAAAGACTACAAGCACTTATGACTGAACACGGAAAATTAGCGCGCGACGTATGTGAAATGCTTGACCCATCTTACCGCTCTAAACCAGCAAAAGCTGGCAAGGTAAGCACCAGCAGCACAGATGGGCGTAAAAAACGTCCCTTGAAGGTATACAAGAACCCACACACTGGTGAGGTAGTAGAAACCCGTGGCGGGAATCACAAAGTTATCCAGGAGTGGAAGGCTGAATTTGGTAATGAAGAAGTGGTCAGTTGGGTTGTGAAAGAAATCGCGCAATAAGACTAATTTTTATTAGTGGTGACAGCGCCAGCTTGGCAAAGTTACCCTTTAAAACGCTCACTGAGCCCGCTCAGTGAGCGAAAAATTATTTAAGCGATGTGCTGGAAAGAAAAGTAACGAGTAAGTCCATCAGCCATCCGTTAATTTCGCGACAGGTCTTCCCTGAGGATAGGTACTTCTACTCTACTAAGGCCGCCCAATCTCCACGCCTCGACTGAGTTGCTACCCTCTGGCACGTTGAACGACCCCCAAATCACTCGAAACGTGGTTGCGTACACAGACCCGTCTCCCATGACGATGTTTGCATCAATGTGAAATCGACGCTTTTGCTCTTGCATTAATGCATCATCAAAATCAGATGTCGTTTCAATATCTGCTATACCGTTATCTCTGCATGCTGTATGGAAGGCAGAGAATTTTTCCTCATAATATAGATCGGGTTCAATTTTCCGCTGGTGCATTGAAAGATGTCTTTCTTTATCACCCTCGCAGATCGCTTGAACAGCGGCTTCGACCATACCGGTTGCTGTCTCGCTGTACACCTCATCCGCCAAAGCCGAGGAAGATAGCAGCAGAGAAAGAGCCGTGGCGGTCGAACGAGAGATTAAATAGCTGTTTTTTAACATTCCCATTTCCCTTTATTTTTTAGCTCCGCTCAACTAGAAGCCGAGCATAAGCGTAGGGCGACTGATGACCACATAGGCTATAGAGGCTTTCCTCTGCTGCCCGATAGAGTGCTCTAAAGCAATTCATGTGGGTGCAGGCCTATGGGCACCTACCCCAGCAAGCAACCACAACACCTTAGTTCCGTGCAGTGATTCGGACGGCGCCTTCTAATATTAGTGGTAGTGAGCGGGCTCGCAAATTTAACTTTACTAATGCAGTGATTCTCCTCGGCGGTGCTGGGGGGATGTAGATGCTAAGCCTCACACGGGTCGTAATCTGATAGCTACCCTATCGCAGTAGTATAAAGCCGTAATGGCTGTTCGTAGGTTCTTGTGCTTTGATCAGGTCTGATCAATAGATTTTGTATTTGACCGTACCGCTGAAGTACGAGGGATAAAGAACTTAACCGTTGTCGACGACGATACCCATGAAGCATGGCCATCGTGCCCGAGCATGCTATGGGCTGCCATTAACGCAGATTCTGGATCAACTGGCTGTGTAGCGTGGGCCATCTAGCACCATTCGTACAGATGATGGAAAGGAATTCTGTGGGCGCGCTATGTTGACGTGGGCTCATCAGCGTGACGTTGCACTGTTTTTAATTGAGTCTGGAAAAATCAATCATAACGCCCACATCGCATCGTTCAACGGGCGGTTTCGAGATGAATGTCTGAACGAGCGTTGGTTCACCAGCCCTCATCACGCCAAGGTCGTCATCGATACTAATTGCTGCTAAGACGCTTCCAGAAAGTATCAGCAGTTGCATCATGATTACCTAGCCATCTCACCAAAATTATCTCTAAATGATTCGAGGGCATATCGGGGTATAGTCTAACCAACCGGCCTTCCTCGACTAGAGGAGCTATCATGTTATGTGGCATACAGGCGATGCCCATCCCTAACGAAACCATAGGCTTGAGCGCTTCTGATACAGTAGCTTCGAAGGTTCTTTTTAGGCGATTTGGTTCAGGATGCCGAGCTACTTGAGGTCGCGATAATTCATGTAATTGAGCCGATCTGGCATAAGTGAGCCAAGGAATAGTGCCATGAGACTGTTGGCACAATTTGGCCATCTCCGGTGTGCCTACCCAATAAAGCTCTTCTGTTCCTAGCGAGAGCACTTCAAAGTCATCGCGCTGAAAATACCGCTCCGATTCAGTGTCACGGTAGAACAGAATAAAGTCGCTGCGCCCAGACACAAGTGACATGTAATAATTCTCGGTACTTTTATGCCCTGTATCGATCCGTGTAAATAATGGTTCGTCTAGAGTGGAGTACTGAGATATCCATTGTGGAAAGAAGTTGCAGGCAAGCGTATGCAACGATGCAAAGGTCAAAGGGTGGTCAAGTACTCTTACACTCTGTTCGCATTCTTGAGAAAGCCGTACTAACTCAGACGCAGTAGGCGTGAGCGCTTTACCAGATGGGGTCAGGCGAATAGGTGTGACACGTCGATCAAAAAGCTGTGTGGCTAGGTGATTTTCCAGCAACTGAACCGCCCCGGTTATTCCGGAGACCGGT
>NZ_JAINWD010000089.1:0-4383 GCF_021021315.1 Halomonas sp. IOP_14
ATGTCTATTTTGTCGATCCGGCCGGTTTTGAGGTGGAGTTTGTCGAATACCTGAGCGATATCCCGGCCGAGCGGAATTTAAACCGCGATGCGCAGCAAACAGCAACGTAGGAGAGATAGACAATTAGCGGTGTTTGGTAGTCAAGCATGCTCTTAATAAGCAGGGGTATGTAAGCAATAACGAGCCAGAAAGTCTCTTTTTTAAAACTAGAAATTTTGGATTGACAATGAAAATAGATGTCGGCTTTACGCACATTGCGTTATCAGCAAGTAACTTAGATCAGAGTATTGATTTTTATCAGCGCTACGCCCACATGTCTGTCATTCATGAGCGAACAGATAAGGAAATTGACAAGCGAGTCGTTTGGTTGTCAGATAAATCACGCCCATTTGTATTAGTGTTAGTACAAAGCAGTAATCCGGTTCCTATATTAGGGCCTTTTGCCCACCTGGGTGTTGGTTGTAAAAGCAAGAGTGAAGTAGATGATTTATGTGACCAAGCTAGGCGCGAAGGAATATTGTCCCGGGAGGTGACTGATAGCGGCTATCCGGTAGGCTATTGGGCATTCATAAATGATCCTGATGGACATGTTTTAGAAATTTCGTATGGACAGGAAATCGGCTTAACGGTTGAAAGATCGGAAACTTAGGGAACAGCAATACCGCCTCTGTTGCCGAGTGCTCTGTTGAGCTTCTTTCAAAACTGTCGTGTGAGCTGTTTAAAGCCAATCAGTAAGCAGCCCGCCCAGCAAAGTGAACGCATGGCGGAGATCAGTACGCCGCTCTTATCGTGTTGCAAGTGACGCCGGAACCCCATCCCATTTCTTGAGGTAACACTTCCCACGGGATGCCTGACTTAAGAACAAACAGGATGCCGGTCAAGGCGGCACGGTTGGAAACACATGGCCCACCACCATCATGCTTGGGTGAATCCAGTGGCAAGAGCGGCTCAACAATTCCCCAAAGTTCATCAGGACATTTTTCTTAGCCATAATAGCTAAGCTAGGCACGTAGGTGAGCTATTTCAAGGGTTTTGCAAGGAGCTCTTATAAATCCAGGCTGGATAGCTGCCTTCATGTGTTTAGAGATCAGCTATAAGTTTACACCGACTGATTTTGCAAATCGTAGGGGATAATGGTTTGGGTTGTGTTTAATAAACGCTTAAGCGGGGGAGGCCAGTTACCTTGTAAAAGGTAGCAGCACAATTTGAATAGATGAGACCCAAATTAAATTTCACCTTTTGCAGTGAATAAGTGGCTGTCTTGTTCTATCTTGGTAAGCAGCAGTGTACCGCTGATCCAGCTTTACTATTTCTTCAGTTACAGTTCAGAGATTCATGAGCCTATGCGGCGCCAGAACACCTTCGCTTCATGGTGTCGTCCCATACAAAAAGGGAGTGACAGATGTCTGAGATCGCTTACGCCAAAATTCACCCGGCCATTGGTATCGCCAGGGTGGGCAATTCCAAGCAAACTGACGGTTTTTACATCGGCCCCCAGGTCACCGAGCCCCTGCCCAGGGAACCGGGGGCCTATCGGGACGCCACTGGTGCCTTGAAACGCGAGGTGGCCGAGTTCCGCATCTACGCTTACGACGGCAACGGTAGGGTAGTGCGGGAACTGACCATGGATCCTACCACCGAGATTACCTGGACAGTGGAGGTAGCTAACCATAAAGCGGCTTGGTACAACTTCGAGCTCGCGTTGGATATCCCCGAAGCTGAGACGGCAGCGCCTTCCACGCGTCGTAACGCCGAGGTGGCTCTGCGGGATAGGCACAATCTGTCCATTACCCCAGGAGCGCGTAGCATCAATACCTGTTCCGGCGTGGCTCAGTTTCAGGGCGGCACGTTCATGGGAATAGAGGTGCCACTGGGGGAGTTACGCACCGACACTGTTGGTCGCCTGCAGGTATTCGGTGGCCATGGGCGCTCCGCTTCCTATCAGGAAAAGCCACCCACTACCTTCGCCAATAATGACGGCTGGTATGATGACACCAGTGACGGCCCCGTGACGGCCACAGTATTGGTGGATGGCCGTCCGATTACCGTGACGCCAGCCTGGGTGGTGGTGGCTCCGCCCAATTACGGCCCACAGCAGAAAGCGGTGCGTACCATGTACGCGCTGATGACGGATGTGGCTATCCAGGCTGGTCAGTTACCGGCACCCACCAGACCTTCCTTTACCGACGACATACTGCCCATCCTCAAAGCCATGTGCGATCTACAATGGATGAATGCGGGCTTTGCCGCTGGCTTCGGCTATGGCATGCCCCAGTACTTCCTGGAGCACCGCTACCTGTCGCAACTGGCCGAGCCGGGTGAAACCTACGCCGAACTTAGGCGCGCCGTGGCCAATAGCTTCCGCAATCCCCAGGACGGCGATATCTCCATGAAGCCTTGGCCCTGGATCTATGGCGATGCCATGAATGTTCCCATGCCAAATGTGCCCGACGCTATGAACACCCTGACCACCACCCAGCTGGCACTTCTGGACAAGTGGGCAGAAGGGGATTTTGAAGCGGACTACGATCCACATCGGCAATCACCTGAGAGTATCGACAAGGTTCCGTTGGAGCAGCAGCCCGCTATGCTGGACAGAGCAGCGATGGAGTTCTGCATCGCCGACGCTTTCCATCCGGGGTGTGAGATGACCTGGCCGGTACGCCATAGCACCATGTATATGGAACCCTACCGCTGGCGCCACCGCAGCCCCGAAGATCCGGAGCCGGACTATGGCACAACGCTGACGCCAGCCATGGCGAAGTCCTATAACGGCCCCCTATACGGCCAATACCCCGGCTCTATCACCCGTTGGATGGCCATTCCCTGGCAAACCGACACCGCCAGTTGCCGCTCCGGCTACGACACCGAATACGATCCCTATCTGCCCACCTTCTGGCCCGCTCGGGTACCCAATCAGGTGCTGAGTAAAGAGAACTATGACACGGTGATGAACGACTCGCTGCCGAGGGAAGAGCGTCTAGCTGCCTACCATCATCGCGCCGACTGGGACCGCACCCTGGGCCCTGACCACAAGCAACAGTTGGCGAGAATGGTGACTGATTTCGATCAGATGGGGATCGTGGAGGTGCGGCCAGGACTCGGTGGGGATCCCGACTTCCCACCGCAGATGCAGGTCGAAGATAGAGGCGGCCGTGACATGACGACCGAGGAGCGGCACGACACAGACAAAGGCATGCGGAAGCTGTTGATCGAACAACGACGCGGCCGCTAATGGCCGACTATCGCCCCTTCGACGTAGTGATTGTCGGTGCCGGACCTGCTGGGCTGGCGCTCGGCACTCTGCTGCGGCCGGAGCAGCGGGTGCTGGTGCTGGAACGCCGGGCTTCCCTGGCTAGGACGCCCCCCATTGGTGAGTCCCTGCCGGGAGCGGCAGCTGTGCTGCTTCAGCGCCTTAATTTGATGGCGGCTTTTCGGGACGCGGGACACCGGGAGCGGGGCGCTGCAGTATCGGTGTGGGACGATGATAAGCCGGTCTGGCGGGATGCCATCCAGGATCCGGCCGGACCTGGGTGGTATCTAGATCGGCGGGAATTTGAGCAGATGCTGCGTCTTCGAGCCCAGGATGTCGGGGTGACGCTGGGGGAGGGCTGCAAGCAAGTGGATATCCGCCACCGTCAGGGCCAGTGGTACTTGGACACGACACTGGGATCGTTTAGGGCGCCTGTGATGATTGACGCCACGGGCCGTAGTGGGTATCTGGGGCGTCAATTGGGATTACGGCGCGATGCTGATGATCCTTTGCTGTGCCTCTACAGTTTCCTGGACCAAGCGGCCGAGAGCCAGGACGCTACTATGCGCATTCAGGCGGATGCCCGTGGCTGGTGGTATACGGTGCCCCTGCCTCAAGGGCAACGGGTGTTGGCCTACCATATGGACGTCGATGATCCGCTATGCCGTCAGTTGTTGCGTCACCCCGATGCCTTTCTGGCCCGAGCCAGGGAGCATGCCCTATTGGCAGAGGTACTGGAGAGGGTGGCCCCCGCCCGTGTACGCGGTCGACCGGCGGGTACTTCCCTGTTGGAAGTAGGGCAGTTGCCGAAGGCGGGGCCGGGATTTCTGGCTATCGGCGATGCCCTGCTGGCCTTCGACCCATTGGCTTCACAAGGGCTCTTTCATTTCCTGGCTTCGGCAACCAGTGCAGCCAAGGCCATCGAATCTGGCTTGCACCAGTCACTCGGTGCCTACCAGCAGGAGATGCAAGCAGTCAGCCAGCGTTATCTCTGGCATCTCAAGGCCAGCTACCAGGGGCCAAGGCGTTTCAGTCAGAAGGCCTTCTGGCAACGGAGGCAGTGAATTGAAGGCCATGGCGAGTGATATGGCAAACCGCATAAATGGGTGCACTTTGGTGACGACGAACAT
>NZ_JAINWD010000009.1:0-171442 GCF_021021315.1 Halomonas sp. IOP_14
AAGGCGCTGCGCGCCATGCCTGGCGCACTACTCAAAGGGGCAGCGTTCACGCTGCCCCTTTTTTAGTGTGTTTGATATCTGGATTCGCTACTAGCTATTGGCAAGTGGTCAAAAAAGCTCTTCGTTTCGCTCACTGATTAAGGGCCAGCTAGCGTCTTTTTCAGACACCACCGTGGGTGGCATCGGCCACTCAATCGCGAGACGTTCATCGTTATAGCGCAAACCACTTTCAGCCTCGGGATGATAGGCAGCCGAGACCAGATAGCTGACTTCAACATCGTCGGTCAGCGTCTGAAAGGAGTGCGCAAAGCCTGGCGGTACATACAGCTGGCGCCGGTTTGCGTCGGTTAATTCAAATAACTGATGGTGCAAGTAGGTTTCCGAGTCTTTACGGATATCCACGATGACATCGACAATCGCGCCTCGAATGCAGCGCACCAGTTTGGCTTCGGCATGGGGCTGCCGCTGATAATGCAACCCCCTTAAGGTGCCACGCTGAGCAGAAAAGGAGGTATTCTGCTGCACAAAGTCACTCAGCAGGCCATGGCGCTCAAACTCCGCATGGCACATGGTACGGGCAAAAAAACCTCGCTCATCACCATGCGGTTCAAGCTCTATCAGGCGGGCATCCTTGAGGTTCGTTTGATGAAAATGCATGTCTTACTCCGTGAAAGTAGCAGCGACACCAGACGTCAATTCCAGGGCAAACATGGCTTCCTGTTCGGCATAAAGACGGTCGATCAACCGCCCTGGTGGTATACGCACATCATCAAAGGTCAGCGCCGCATCCTTTTCCACATGCCCCACCACCTGGCAGCCCAGCGCTAGCCCGATAGGTAATAGCCGATCCCTGCGTATTACCTCGATATTTTCCGCCACTCCATAGACTTCGAAGCCACCGAGTTCTTCAATTGTATCGCCCTCCTGCAAAGCTTTTTTGGCTACGGCGATGACGCCCACCCTGGGGCCCTCTATGGGGGATAACACGGGATCACGGAACAGCACGGCGCGGGCAACGGACGTGGGCACTTCGAAATGGCACAGATGGTAAGGCGTCGTGAAGCAGTAATACGGCCCCTCGCCCAGCTTGTAGAGTTCGAGATAGTGGCGCTGACGGGGGCTGTCGGTCGTCCCTAGCACAAACACGCCTGGCCCCGGCCGTGCCCCAACAACGTAATCCACCAGCCCCGGCCCCTTCGGGTTCAGGTAGGGCTCAAATGCCGATACCGTCTGTTCGATGGGTATTAAGGGCCCACCGGCCACACCATCGGAGAAATCAGGGCCAAGCATGCCGCGCTGCGCCACTTGCATACCGGTGCCGTTGGCGACGATCGCCTGTTCGAACGATATCTTGGTGCCATCAGCAAAAGAGGCCACCATTGCCGGCTTTTGCCCCCAGCGTTTGGCAAAACCTTCCTGGGTAGCCGGGTTGCGATATGGGTCATGCAAGCCTTTAATGTTGCCACACAGTACCGGCTTAATGCCTAGCCCGGCGACGAACCGATAGAGATTCATCTGTACACCAGGCTGGTCGCCATCAGCAAAGCTGTAGACAACCCCTGCCGCATCGGCTTTCACTTTCAAGATGGGGCCGATAGTGCCGTCGAGTTCCGCGTTCATTTGAATGACGTCTTTACCACTTTCCAGCGCCGCCAGGACGGCATGCGCCGCGAACTCCAACGAGCCAGTGACTTCAATAATTGCATCCAATCCCTCTGCGCGTGCCAGTGCCACGGCATCCTCGATGACTGCCGGTCGCCCAGCCGCAATCGCCGCTTCAAGTTCCTGCTGAGTATCGCAGGCGACTGGCTCAATCCCGGTTTGCTGGAAGACTTTGATCGCTGCATCCAAATGACGATTGGCAATCGCACAAAGGCGCATCCCGGGCGTAGCGGTCATAATCTGCAGACCGATACCGCCCGCTTGGAACCCCGCCCCGACCATCCCCACCCGAATGGGATTCCCCTGCGCCTCTCGTTGGGCAAGCGCTGTATCAACAATAATCATTGATGGTTCATTCCTTCCAGAGCTTCCAGGGGGCGCCTTCTGCCCAGGCGGTCTCAAGCACCATTCTGTCTCTCAGTGTATCCATGCTTTGCCAGTACCCGTTATGATGGAAGTAGCCCAATTTCCCCATCTCGATCATCCGGTTCATGGGCTCGTTTTCCCATACGGTCTGGCTATCGTCGATCATCTCGAACACTTCCGGATTACAGACGAAGAAGCCGCCATTGATCAGCCCTCCATCTATTTCGCCCTTCTCACGAAAGCCCTCTACCTGGCTGTTGCCCTCTTTCAAACGCAGGGCACCGTAGCGGCCCGGCTGCGTTACTGCCGTCAGGGTGCACCAATTTTTCGAGGCCAGATGTGAGTCGATCAAGGCATTGATATTCAGATCACTCAACCCATCGCCATAGGTCAAACAGAAAGGCTCATCTGCCAGGAGAGACATTGCCTTCTTGAGACGCCCTCCGGTCATGGCATCGGCGCCTGTATCCAGCACGGTGATTTTCCAATCATCATTAACACTCTGAAGCCAGTCGACGTTACCTGTCTTCAGGTCAATGGTGTAATCGGTTCGATTGCCGCGATAATTGAGGAAATAGTCGCGTATGTACTCCACCTTATAGCCACCCAGGACAATAAACTCCTTTAAGCCATGATGGGCGTACATCTTCATGATATGCCAAAGGATCGGCCGACCACCCACTTCCACCATGGGCTTGGGGCGAATGGCTGTTTCTTCACTTAAGCGCGTTCCGAACCCTCCCGCGAAAATTGCGACTTTCATAGTCTAGCCTCCGTTTCAGGCCTCAAGGTTAACGTGGGTAGCAGCAGGCAAAGCGCTCGGGGTGACTGCATCACACATTTGCCAGCGCAGGTTTTCAGATAGACGGCGCGCAGTGATATGTTCCTGCAGCGCATTCAGACGCATATAGCGTGAGGCTCGGAACTGGGTATCGGAAAACTCCATGCTTTTGAGCCCATTGATCAATCCCATGATCGAATCTATTAGCGTCATTTGTGGTTGGTGCTCAGGCGCCAACTTGGCAAACAGGCTGAAATCCACTTGGTAGGAGCGGCTGTCCGCCGGAGCTTGGGTATTGATACTCAGCGTGGTGCCGGGAACGGCTTTGGCCACTGCAGTGGCTAAATCCCGCACTTGATGATTGCGTTCGTTCGATCCGGTATTGATATTGAGTATGCGTCCGCCGTTTTCAGGTTTGCGCTGTACTGCCCAATCGACAGCTCTGGCCATATCGGAGACGTCGATCAAGGGCCGCCAGGGAGACCCATCGCTAAGCACGGTAATATGCTGCTGACTTAGGGCACAGGCAACGAAATCATTGAGCACCAGATCCAGCCGTAAACGCTCGGACATTCCGCATGCAGTCGCAAAGCGTAAACTGGTAATCACCATGTCGCCCCCAATGCCGGCTAACGCTTCTTCAGCTGCTATTTTCGAGCAGGCATAGGCAGTAACGGGAGCCACGGGATCCAATTCACTGCGTGGAGCCCCTAAAGCGACGCCATAAATGCTGCAACTTGAGGCAAAAACGAAGTTTTCTACCCCCGCCTGAGCCGCTGCCTTGGCAATCTCAACCGTCGCCTGCTGATTGACCTCAGCTGTCACTGCGGCGAAACGGTCTCCCATGGGGTCATTGGAAATCGCCGCCAGTTGAACTACAGCCGTATAACCTTCAAAAAAATCAGCCGGAATATCTCGCACATCCCCCATAAACTGCTGGTCGAGATAGCGCTCAGGAAGAAGTTCGGCATTCGTCAAACAGTGTGCGAAGTAGGCAGTGTCATACCCATGAAGAGTGGCGGATGGGTGACGTAAGGCTAGCTCCCGCACCACAACGGAGCCAACATAGCCCATGTTCCCTATGACCAAGATTTTCAAAATACCACCTCGCCATTATCGTCAATTAAACGAGTTTCCCTACGCTCTTATTTTCAAGCTTATTTAATTCCGATTTTTTTATTCATGCCTACTTGTTGCATTGCATATTTCTGGACTAAAAAGTGTATAGCAGGTAACACAAGGATACTTTAAAGCAATAAAAAAATTGCCACTTTCCAATCAGAAACACTTAAGCCGGACAATATGACTACTGCCTATATAAGTAAAAATCACATGTAAACTAACAACACTACACTCCTGCACTAGATTTTTAATGTATTAAAAAATCAATGTATTATGATCTTTATAATTAAATTTCTTCCGGTAGCCCTCATGAAAAGCCACACACCCACACACATTACAATAAGAAACATAAAAATTACCAAAGATTACATTTTAAAGATAAGTGACACCGCTTTTACTGTCAAGAATAGAGACGGGTTAAAAATCTAGTCTGCAGTACTATTTTTTTCATGTAATAAAGCGAAAAAAAGAGTGCTTTTTTCAAACATTGCTTTTTATTTCTCTATATACTTTTTATAAAATCTGCCATCAATCAGTCTTACTAGCAGCTCACCCAGCCTATGAGAAAGCCTCGGCGTTGATGCCAGTGGTGTTTGTTCCCATTGACTACGGCAGAGGAGTGATTGATGACAAAAAAGAGCGTACCCAGACCGAAGAATTAGAGTGTTATACGCTTGTCAGTTCGCTGCGCGAAGAGGGCCACTTCCTGATGGCACAACCTAGTGAAAAACTTTATTAGCCCATTAAAAAGCAGCAGCGCCTTTGAGGCGCCACTGTTGTTATCAGATTATTAGAACTCTGCTTGTCTTGCAGCCGAGGATAAGGCCATTGCAGGCTTGTACTCTGTTGCTTTTTTCACAACAGCTTCATCTATTTGAAAGGCAGCTACCAGCTCGCGAAGTCGCCCAGCCTGATCTTCCAGGGAAAATGCTGCATTAGTCGACTGCTGAACCAAGGTGCTGTTTTGCTGAGTGGTAGAATCCATTTCAGTAATAGCAGTATTGATCTGCTCAATACCACTGCTTTGCTCCCGAGTGGCAGAGGAGACCTCGACCATCAGCATAGCGAGGCGCTGGATCACCGCTTCCGTCTCACCTATGGTCGCAGCGCCTCGCTCCGCTTGGTCAGAACATAGCTTTATTTTGCTACGCGTATCGTCGAGCATACTACGAATCTCACCTGCTGAAGCGGCACTGCGGCTTGCTAGCGCACGAACTTCTGTAGCGACCACTGCAAATCCACGGCCTTTATCACCAGCACGCGCCGCTTCAACGGAGGCGTTTAAAGCCAGGATATTGGTTTGAAATGCAATCGTATCGATGGCCTCAACGATCTTATCCATGCTTAGCGATGCGGCTGTCACTTCGCGCATTAATTCCACACTTCGGGAAACTTCTTCACCACTGCTTTGCATCTGTTGCGAAGCATTATGGGCCAGCGTATCAGCCTCTTTGGTTGAATCACTATTCTGGCGAACCGTTGCCGTCATCTCCTCCATACTTGAAGCCGTCTCCTGCAAGGCAGCTGCTTGCTGCTCAGTACGAGCGGCGAGCTCCTGCCCACCTTGGGCAATTTCATTGGCTCCGTTCAAGACATTCTCGCTAGAGTCACGTAGTGATGCGACCAAGGTAGTGAGCTCTTTACTCATTTCGGCCATGGAGGTTAATAACTGAGCCGTTTCATCACGTCCTGTGGTTACGATATCGTGTCGCAAATCTCCTTCCGCAACGCGCCTAGCAACCTCAACCGCTCTCCGCAAAGGCAATACAATGCTACGCGTAATAGCAATTGCCAGCGCCAGCGCCATCAACAACGCCACCCCCGCGAAAATACAAAGCTGCCAAATAGCCAAACGATACTCGGCATTTATCGCCTCGTTAGCCGTCTTGACCCCTTCAGCAGCCACTAGGCTAATTTCATCAGCCAACTCCTCAAGCTGGTAGATACTCTCTTTATGCTCACCGAAAGCCAGATTGGCTTGAGAGGTTTCGGTAATACTGCCTAGTTCAATTTGGCGATAGACTGACAAAAAACCCTCTTCATACCCCTGGAGGGCTCTTCCTGCCTGTTGGTACAAAGCATCGAGGCTATCCTTATCGGCAATTTGGCTACCCGCCTGGAAGGCGGCCTGTATTGCTTCGATGGTCGCCGTCCAACTTTGCTGGTAAGCCGCTACCCGATCACTACTGTCGATATTGATGAAGATATCTTTTTCAAAACGCCGCGCTTGCAATGCCAGCCGCTGAATTTCTGCGGCATTGCTTGCGAGTGCTACGTCCGTGTCCAAGGTTTTTTGGGCAGTATCCTTGGTGAAGGTGATGCCCATAATTCCCGCTATTAAAGTGCCCAAAAGAAATAGCGAGACCAAGCCAAAAGCCAGTGCGAGCCGTGTACCGATCTTGAACCGTGAAAGCATTGCCAAATCCTAACAAGTGAAAGAGCTAGGATTTTAGGCAACAAGAATGAAAACTGTAACTCAACCTTTGCAAACTATTGTCAACTTTTATACATAATCAAAGAGTATCTACTATACCAGCGCGTCTCACCTGCGCTAACTTACTGACAGACTAGACATAACCTGAGCAGATATCGGCCAGTTCTATGACACTATCTGCCGATGCTGACAGAAGAACCGCAGCATTTCCCGGGCAGCGTCAGGGCCTTGAGGGTCGGTATAGCTGCCCTTTTTGCTACCTCCTGACCAAGCCATGCCCCCATGGATACGCCACTGCTCTAAGCATGGCTTACCCGAAGCATCACGGTGGGTGGTACAGGTGTAGCCGCGGCCCTTGGAACGTTGCCTTGCACTACCGTCGCTCCTGCTTGACGCGATGTGCTGTACTGGGCGGCCACGCGATCCGCGTTGCGGGGGGGGCACGGTGGTGTCGCGGTCGCCATGAAACATAATCGCTGGCACATCCGACGCCCACCCGGCTCCTTTTGCTTTGTTACCGCCAGCGAGGGGCCCTGTGCCTCCCTGCATGACCCCCAAGGCATCGGGGAAACTCTTGACCACGCCGTGGAGCAGCCCAGAGTGCACGCCTACCGCCGCAAAGATATCGGGGTAGATCATCGCCAGAGTGGTCGCCATGGTGGCGCCTGCCGAGAGCCCTGCCACATAGACACAAACGGGCTCCGTTGTCTCTGAACTGACTTATTTCTCCTTTATGGTGAAACGATGACACTCTTTGGGGTTGGAGGTTAGCTTGCACATTGCCGATGTGACGATGTTTCATGCCCCCGCCAGCGGCGGTGTGCGTACCTATTTGCAGGCCAAACACCGTGTTTTCTCGCGTATTCCACAGCTGCGCACCAGCCTGCTGGTGCCGGGGGCGGAGCGGGATAGTCTTGGCGACCACCACACGCTACCGGCGTTACACCTTCCTTTGGGGCAAGGTTACCGCTTTCCGCTACGCGGTTCTCCGTGGCGTGATGCACTGATTGATCTGAAGCCCGATCTGATAGAGGCTGGCGACCCCTATGTAACGGCCTGGGCGGCGCTCGATGCGGGGCAACGCCTCGGCGTGCCTGTGGTGGGCTTTTATCACTCTGATCTTCCGCGCCTGATGGGTGATCGCTTTGGGCGCTACGTTGAGAAACGCTTAACCCACTATGTCACGACGCTTTATAGCCAGTTTGATAGCGTGCTGGCACCCTGTAACGCCATGGCGAATCGACTGAATGACTGGGGCGTCAATAACGTTCGCGTTCAGCCATTGGGCGTCGATTTGGCGCAATTCAATCCCCAGCAGTGTGACTCTGCGTTTCGCCAAACCATGGGTATACCCAGCGACAAAAAGCTGCTGATCTTTGTGGGCCGCAATTCCCGCGAGAAAAATATTGATGTGCTGCTTACGACGATGCGTCAGCTAGGCAGCGATTACCATTTGCTGCTGATGGGGCCCGGCATGCCACATCACGTACCCAGTAATGTCACCATCGTGGATCGCTGCTGTGGCGCCCACGAGGTCGCGAAGGCGCTAGCCAGTAGCGATGCGCTGTTACATGCGGGCACCCGAGAAACCTTCGGCTTAATTGCTCAGGAAGCGATGGCAAGCGGCATTCCAGTAATAGCAGCGAACGCAGGGGCGCTGGCAGAAAACGTGCCGCTGGGGGCGGGTATTTTATGCAAACCGCTCGACCCCGTTGCCATGGCGGAGGCGTGTGTGGCACTGTTCAGTAATGATGTCGCCGCCAGTGGGCGCTATGCGCGCCGCCATGTAGAGCGCCATTTCAACTGGGATGGTGTCATGCATTCCCTGCTGGAGCACTATCAGCAGCTTTGCCACGGCAGCCAACCGTATGCACTCCACCAACACCACTAGTCGCCGTCAGCTACTGAAGTGGCGACCCATCCATGGTGTGATGATTGCCTTAGCGCTGATTGCACCGCTAGTGCTCACTGCTTGGTTGGGTGGCGCTGAAGCACTGCAGCGCGTCAAACACTTCCCACTTGGGCTGCTGTTATTGATGCTGGTGATGGCCTTTCTGTGCTGGAACCTGAATGCAGCAAGGCTACGTTTGATGCTGGGTGGCCGTGCGGGCAGGCTCGGCCAGCGCGGCGCGCTGGGTATCGAGCTGGCGTCCAAGTTTGCCCTGTGCGCCACCCCAGGCGGCAGCGGTGGCCCAGCAACCCTGTTGTTGTTGCTTGCGCGGCGCGGTTTCCCGCCTGCCAAGGGCGCGGCGGTGTTCCTGATTGATCAAGGCTGCGATTTACTGTTCTTCCTGGCCATGCTGAGCGGCCTGGTGCTCTTTTCAATGCTAAGCGACACCCAATGGCCACATCAGTCGCTCGTGCAGTGGGCACTGGTAGGATTAGCGTTCATGGCAGCGCTGGTGATTGTCGTAATGCGTTATCTACCCAGCCTATTGCGCTCACCCGGCGTGAACACGCCATGGCCAAGCCGATATCAGCGACGCTGGCTAGTACGGCGCCTCTTGCGCTGTCGGCATGCGTTAAAGGTCACCCTTAAGCTCCCGCGCAGTATACTGATCACCATGCTAGCGCTGACGACGGCGCACTGGCTCATGCGCTACAGCTTGCTCTATTTGGCAGTACTGGGAGTAGGTGGCCATGCGGACTGGATGTGGACATTCTTGACCCAGATGCTGGCGATGGCAGCCAGCCAATTTAGTTTTCTGCCCGGCGGCGCGGGTGCTGCGGAGGTGGGCGTAGGAAGCCTGTTGTTACCGTTGATGGAGCGCGAGCAGGCCGCAGCAGCGGTGCTGGTGTGGCGGTTGGTCAGCTACCATTTATATTTGGCGGCAGGCGCGCCGCTCTTTGTACTGTATAGCTATCGCATGCTGCGTCGCTCTGCGGCGTGATAGCAGATGTAATGGCGCAAGGGTAGAAACCAAAAACAGTAAGGGCGCCCCGAGAGGCGCCCTTATAGCGTGCAGCTAAACGTCAATGGCTTACCAGCCAGTCACTTCTTTCAGCGCATCACCGATTTCAGCCAAAGAGCGCACGGTTTTAACACCGGCGTCTTCTAGAGCAGCAAACTTCTCGTCAGCGGTGCCTTTACCGCCAGAGATGATCGCGCCCGCGTGGCCCATACGCTTGCCAGGAGGTGCAGTAACACCGGCAATGTAGGAAACCACGGGCTTGGAAACGTTGGCTTTGATGTAAGCCGCCGCTTCTTCTTCAGCCGTGCCACCGATTTCGCCGATCATGACGATAGCTTCGGTTTTCGGGTCTTTCTCGAACATCTCAAGGATGTCGATGAAGTTAGAGCCCGGAATCGGGTCGCCGCCGATGCCCACACAGGTAGACTGACCAAAACCGTGATCAGTGGTCTGCTTAACGGCTTCATAGGTCAAGGTACCAGAGCGCGATACGATACCGACACGGCCCGGCTGGTGAATGTGACCCGGCATGATGCCGATTTTGCATTCGCCTGGGGTGATAACACCTGGGCAGTTGGGGCCGATCAGACGTACACCCAGTTCGTCGCACTTCACTTTGGCTTCGAGCATGTCTAGCGTAGCGATGCCTTCAGTGATGCACACAATCAGCTTGATACCGGCATTCGCCGCTTCAAGAATCGAGTCTTTACAGAACGGCGCCGGTACGTAAATAACGCTGGCTTCCGCGCCGGTTTTCGCTACCGCTTCTTTCACGGTGTTGAAAACGGGCAGACCGAGGTGCTCCTGGCCGCCTTTACCCGGCGTAACACCACCGACCATTTGCGTACCGTAGGCAATCGCCTGCTCGGAGTGGAACGTGCCTTGGCCACCGGTAAAGCCCTGGCAGATGACCTTGGTGTTCTTATCGATCAGGATGCTCATTACTTGCCCTCCGCCGCTTTAACGACCTGCTGAGCCGCGTCGGTCAGACTGGTAGCCGCGATGATGTTCAAACCGCTAGATGCTAGTTTTTCAGCACCCAGCTCGGCGTTGTTACCTTCCAAACGTACGACAACCGGTACGTTGACACCCACTTGCTCAACGGCACCGATAATGCCTTCAGCAATCATGTCGCAACGTACGATACCGCCGAAAATGTTAACCAGAACGGCTTTAACATTGTCGTCAGAGAGGATGATTTTGAACGCTTCTGCCACGCGCTCCTTGGTGGCGCCGCCGCCAACGTCCAAGAAGTTAGCGGGCTTGCCGCCGCTCAGGTTGACGATGTCCATGGTGCCCATGGCCAAACCTGCGCCGTTAACCATGCAGCCGATGTTGCCATCAAGCGCGACATAGTTAAGTTCCCACTTCGCCGCATCGGCTTCACGCTGATCTTCTTGCGAAGGGTCACGCATGGCCTGCAGGTCAGGGTGACGGTATAGAGCATTGCTATCCAGACCCAGTTTGGCGTCGAGGCAGTGCAGATTACCTTCTTCAGTGACGACCAGCGGGTTAATTTCCAACAGCGCCAGGTCTTTGTCGTGGAACAACTGAGACAGACCCAGGAAAATCTTGGTGAACTGCTTGATCTGGTCGCCCTTCAGGCCCAGCTCAAAGGCTAGCTCACGCGCTTGGTACGGCTGCGCGCCGACCAGCGGATCGATTTCGGCTTTGAGAATCTTTTCCGGCGTCTCTTCTGCAACCGTCTCGATCTCTACACCACCTTCGGTAGAGGCCATGAAGACCACACGACGGGTAGTACGGTCAACCACGGCACCGAGATACAGCTCATCGGCGATGTCAGTGCAAGTCTCAACCAAAATCTTGGCAACAGGCTGACCTTTTTCGTCAGTCTGGAAGGTTACCAGGTTTTTACCCAGCCACTGCTCTGCAAATGTTTTGGCTTCAGCCGGGTCTTTAATCAGCTTAACGCCACCCGCTTTACCACGGCCACCGGCGTGAACCTGGGCTTTAACCACCCACATGTCACCACCGATTTTTTTGCAAGCCTCTTCCGCTTCTTCGGGCGTGTCGACTGCAAAGCCTTTAGACACTGGTAGACCATAGTCGGCAAACAGCTGTTTACCTTGATACTCGTGAAGATTCATCGATTCATGCCATTGGTTGCATGTGACTCGAACGATGATCAGCTTTTTTTAAGAACAGTCTTAAAAGAACTGGCCATCCCCGTTCTTTCGATCTTTGTGGATTAAGACAAAGCCGAAAGTTTGCGCCACCCTTAAAAAGGTGGCGCTTCGTTGTTTAACTAAATTACTTACGCTTCTTGCGATTGGCCATATGAATCGCGTGACCATCTACCGCAAGCGCTGCTTCATGAATTGCTTCAGCAGTCGTTGGGTGCGCATAACACGTCAATGCCAAATCCTCAGCGCTGGAGCCGAACTCCATGGCAATCACACCCTGGGCAATCAATTCGCCAGCGTGTTGACCCACAATGTGCATACCGAGAATGCGGTCAGTTTCCGCATCAGCGATGATCTTAGCCATGCCATCTGAAGCGTTGTTGGCGAGCGCCCTACCGTTAGCTGCAAACGGGAAAGAACCCGTTTTAATCTCAATTCCAGCAGCCTTGGCTTCCTGCTCGTTAATACCGACCCAAGCCACTTCTGGTGCGGTATAGATCACGCTAGGAATAGCGTCATAATTCATCTCAGCCTTATGGCCAGCGATAATATCGGCCACCATAACGCCTTCTTCAGAGGCTTTATGCGCCAGCATCGGGCCGCGTACACAGTCGCCGATAGCATAAATGCCCGGGACGTTGGTACGACACTGGTCATCGACAAAGATAAAGCCACGCTCATCCAGTTCAACGCTAACGCCTTCGTCAATTACGCCTTTGGTGTAGGGGCGACGGCCAACACAAACGATGAGCTTGTCAAAGGTCATCTCTTGTTCGCCGTTGGCATCGCTGTACTTCACAACGACTTCTTCGCCTTTGACTTCCGAACCGGTCACACGAGCGCCGAGTTTGATATCCAGGCCCTGCTTCTTGAGTAGCTTCTGGGTCTCCTTGGCGATGGCGGTATCCACCATCGGCAGGAAGGTGTCCATGGCTTCAAGCATAGTGACTTCACTGCCCAGGCGACTCCACACACTGCCCAGTTCGAGACCGATGACGCCAGCCCCAATCACACCCAGACGCTTAGGTGCCTCGGTAAATTCAAGTGCACCACTAGAGTCAACGATCAAGCCTTCGGTCATCGGGGTCGGTGGAATCTCAACCGGCACAGAGCCCGCTGCGATAACAATGTTGTCAGCGTCATAGGTGGCTTTTTCACCATCATGGCCAGTAACTTCGACCTGCTTAGACGCGACTACTTTGCCGGTGCCTTCAAGGGCGGTAACACCATTGGCTTTGAACAACGCGCTAATACCGCCGACGTTCTTGGCGATGACCTGATCCTTGAACTCAAGCATCTTGGCAATGTTCGTTGACACATCGCTGATTTCAATACCAATCTCGGCGTAATGGTCACGGGCCTCAACAAACTTGTGCGAGGTTTCCAGCAAGGCCTTCGAGGGAATACAGCCCACGTTTAGGCAAGTGCCGCCGTGAACTGTCTTACCTTCCTTGTTAACCCATTTTTCGACACAGGCCGTTTTTAGGCCCATCTGTGCGGCACGAATGGCGGCGACGTAACCGCCAGGGCCGGCACCAATAACGATCACATCAAACTTATCAGCCATGTTGGCTCCTCTAGCTTGCTGGCCTTCCGCCCGCTTTAACTCGAACCGGGCGGAAGGCTGTGTACGATTGCAGATATATCCTGGTTAAGCAGAAGCGTACTAAATCAATATGACGCTTATGCTTTTTTAGATATCCAGCAGTAGACGTGCCGGGTCTTCCAGCAATTCTTTCAAGGTGACCAAGAATTGAACGGCGTCTTTGCCGTCGATCATACGGTGGTCATAAGAGAGCGCCAGATACATCATCGGGCGAATCTCGACCTTGCCGTTGATGGCCATCGGACGATCCTGGATTTTGTGCATGCCCAGAATGGCAGTTTGCGGCGGGTTGATGATCGGGGTGGACATCAACGAGCCAAAGGTACCGCCGTTGGTGATGGTAAAGGTGCCGCCGATCATGTCGTCCATGCCCAGCTTACCGTCACGACCACGCTTGCCGAAGTCGACAATCTTGCGCTCGACGTCAGCGATTTTCATGCTGTCGGTGTCACGCAGTACCGGTACAACCAAACCACGGTCAGTGGATACCGCAACGCCGATATCCTGATAACCGTGATAAACGATGTCGGTGCCGTCGATAGAGGCGTTAACGTCCGGGAACCGCTTGAGCGCTTCTGAAGCCGCTTTTACAAAGAAGCCCATAAAGCCCAGCTTAATGTCGTGAGCTTTTAAGAACGTCTCTTTGTACTGCGCACGGAGGGCCATGATCTCGGTCATGTCCACTTCGTTGTAGGTAGTCAGCATCGCCGCGGTTTGCTGCGCCTGAACCAGGCGCTTGGCGATGGTCTGACGCAGACGGCTCATCGGTACGCGCTTCTCGATGCGCTCACCTTCGGCAGCTGGTGCCGCGGCAGCTTTCGCTGGTGCAGACGATTTTGCTGCTTTCTTGGCAGAACCGTCTTTGATCGCTTTCTGAACGTCTTCTTTCAAGATGCGGCCACCTTTGCCGGTGCCTTCAATCTTGGCAACGTCCAGGTCATGCTCGGCAACCATTTTACGTGCGGCCGGAGCGAGGATTTTGTCACCGACTTTCTCGTCGGCGCCATCGCCATCGCTGCTGTCTGCTTTAGCGGACGCTGAATCGCCACCGCTTTCGCTTCCACTGTCGCCACCGGCCCCTTCGGTGAAGGTCGCAAGAATCGCTTCAGATTCAACCTGGCTACCCTCTTCGGCTTTAATTTCAGCCAGGGCGCCATCGGCCGGAGCGACCACTTCCAGCACAACCTTATCGGTTTCGATGTCGGCCAGCACGTCATCGCGCTTGACCGCTTCACCGACTTTTTTGTGCCAGGTCGCCACGGTGCCTTCCTGGATTGACTCAGGGAAGCTGGGGGCTTTTACGTCGTGTTGCTTGCCGCCACCGCTGGCTTTTTTCTCTTCTTTCTTACCTTCAGATTTCTCTTCGGATTTTTCAGCGCTGTCATCGCCAGAAGATTTCTCTTCTTTTTGGCTGCCAGACGCGCTGCCTTCACCGATTTTGCCTAGCACCTGCTCTGACTGAACGGTATCGCCCTCTTCGGCCATTACGTCCGTCAGGGTACCCGCTTCCGGTGCGACGACTTCCAGCACCACTTTGTCGGTTTCGATCTCAACAATCAGCTCGTCACGCTCAACGCTGTCACCCGGCTTTTTATGCCACGCCGCCACTGTGCCTTCGGCAACGGATTCCGGAAAGGTTGGCGCTTTGATCTCAGTAGCCATGTCGTTTCCCTTATATGTTCTCTAAATCCGGTGGTCGCTTATAAATTAAAAGCGTCTTCCACCAGCTGGCGCTGCTGTTCAGTGTGGACGGACATATAGCCAGCTGCTGGAGCAGCAGAGGCAGGACGTCCTGCAAATTTCAACTCGCGACCAAGGCCATCTTTCAGCATGTCGGCCACTGCACGCATATTGTGCTGGCTGGAGTACCAAGCGCCCTGATTAAGCGGCTCTTCCTGGCACCACACAATATCTTCTACGTTGGTATAGTCTTGCAGCGCTTCCAGAAGCTCTTCTTTCGGGAAGGGGTATAGCTGCTCAATACGCACAACTGCCGTGTCATGACGCTCATTCTCAGCGCGCCAAGCGGCTAAGTCGTAGTAGACCTTGCCAGCACATAGCACAACGCGTGTGACCTTCTTCGGCGCCAGATCTGCCTGGTCGGCGAGTACCATATGGAACTTACCGTGAGCGAGATCTTCAAGGCTCGAAATCGCTTCTTTATGACGCAGCAGCGATTTAGGTGTCATCACCACCAGCGGTTTGCGCAGCGGGCGAATCACCTGACGACGCAGTAGATGATAAATCTGTGCGGGCGTGGTGGGTACGCAGACCTGCATATTGTGCTCAGCACACATTTGCAGGAAGCGCTCCAAACGCGCCGAAGAGTGCTCCGGGCCCTGGCCTTCGTAGCCGTGTGGCAACAGCATGGTTAAACCACACACCCGGCCCCACTTCGTTTCACCCGACGAGATGAACTGATCCACGACCACCTGGGCGCCATTAAAGAAGTCACCAAACTGAGCTTCCCAGATCACCAAGTCATTCGGCGCAGTGGTTGAGTAGCCGTACTCAAATGCCAACACTGCTTCTTCCGAAAGGAAGGAGTCATGAATGGTGAAACGCGGCTGACCATCGGCCATATTCTGCAGCGGAACATAGGTAGTGCCATCTTTCTGATTATGCACCACCGCATGACGGTGGGAGAAAGTACCGCGCCCAACGTCTTGCCCGGTAATCCGGATCGGATGCCCCTGCTCTAGCAGCGTGGCGTAGGCTAGCGTTTCCGCAAAGCCCCAGTTAAGTGCCAAACCACCAGCCTGCATTTTACGCCGGTCTTCATAAATCTTGGCCACCTGACGCTGCACTTCGACGCCGTCCGGCACTTCACACATGCGAGCCGCTAACTGCTGCAGACGCTTCATATCAAACGTCGTGTCGGCATCACCAGACCATTCGTGACCCAGGTAAGGCGCCCAATCAACGAACAGAGAAGCGTTGGGCTCTTGCACCAGTGCATTGGCAACGTGGTTGCCTGCCACGAGATCATCACGATAGGTTTCGATCATCGCTTTAGCGGACTCTTCAGAGAGCACGCCCTGATCAACCAAGCGCTTGGCGTACAGCGAGCGCGCAGAAGGGTGATCTTTGATCTTGGAATACATCATCGGCTGCGTGCCTGACGGCTCGTCAGCTTCGTTGTGGCCACGGCGACGGTAGCAAACGAGATCGATCACCACATCTTTTTTGAACTGCTGGCGATAGTCGAGAGCGACTTGGGTGGCGTGCAGCACTGCGTCCGGGTCATCGCCATTGACATGAAAAATAGGCGCTTGAACCATCTTGGCAATATCAGTGCAGTATTCGGTAGAGCGTGCATCCAGCGGATGCGAGGTGGTGAAGCCCACTTGGTTGTTAATCACAATATGGACGGTGCCACCGGTTTTATAAGCACGGGTCTGAGACATCTGGAATGTCTCCATCACTACGCCTTGACCGGCAAACGCCGCATCACCGTGGACGTTGATCGGCAGTACTTTACTGCCCTCTTCGTCGTTACGGCGATCTTGGCGGGCACGCACCGAACCCTCTACGACAGGCGCGACAATTTCCAGGTGCGACGGGTTAAACGACATCGCCAAATGGACTTCGCCGCCCGGGGACATGACGTTCGAACTGAAACCCTGGTGGTACTTCACATCACCTGAGCCGCGTTCGATGACTTTCTTGCCGTCGAACTCATCAATCAAGTCAGCTGGGTTTTTACCCAGAATATTGACTAGCAGATTGAGTCGACCACGGTGCGCCATACCGATGACCACTTCCTTGGTGCCATAACCGCCAGCACGCTGGATAAGCTCGTCCATCATCGGCACAAACGATTCGCCGCCTTCAAGACCGAAACGCTTGGTACCTGGATACTTGGATGCCAGGTAATTCTCCAAGCCTTCGGCGGCCGTCAAACGCTCCAGCACGTGCTTGCGCACGTCGGCACTGAAATCAGGCGCACTGCGTACCGACTCAAAACGCCGTTGTAGCCAGCGTTTCTCTTCCGTATCGACGATATGCATGATCTCGCAGCCGATGGAGCGGCAGTAAGTACGCTCCAACGCATCTACGATGTCACGCAGTGGCGCTTTGTCGATACCTAAAAAGAAAGAACCGGTTTGGAACTCGGTATCCAGATCAGCTTTTGAAAGCTGATGAAAGGACAGATCGAGATCGGGGACGGGGGTGGGATTACGCAGCCCTAGCGGGTCGATATTGGCCTTTTGATGGCCACGGAAGCGGTAAGCGTTGATCAGTTGCAGGACTTTTACCTGCTTTTTGTTTTCACCGCTATCGGCAGCGGCGACTACCCGGCCCGGGCGACTTTCGCGCCCCAACTGGTAGAACTGATCACGCACGGGGCTAAGTGGAACATCGTGGGAGGCACTGCCCTCGGGGCGCGGCAACTCATCAAAATAGCTGCGCCATTCGTCAGGGACAGACTCAGGATCGGCGAGGTACTGCTCGTAAAGCGCTTCCACGTAGTGAACATTGCCGCCACTAACGTGAGAGGAACGCCACATCAACTCCATTATGCCTTGTTGCATCTCTCGGTCACCCTGCACTGATGGGGTGGTATCGGTATCGTCGCAAACATGCGGCGACATCGCTATTGCCCTGCCGGCGGGGCGGGACATTTGCCGGCGGCGCCGGCCAACGGCCGGAAACCCTGTTCGTCTAGCTATTCTTCATCTCACACTTTATGTCGCATCTAGCGGTCATACTGTGTTTCTAGCGGTCATACGATGTTTCGTCTTCAGTTCATGCTCGAAAGCCGGTACCCCAGGCACCGGCTTTCAAACTTGTCTGATCAGCAGTGCGACGTGACGCCGCACCGCCTGACAAACCCTATGATAACAAGCGAAGCGCCATGATTTAAGTGGCATTATCACCCAACTTAAGTGGCAGGCGCTTTTTTACTAAGATGTCATAGGCTTAGGTAGCATCAGCGAGTAACATTTCGCGAATTTTACCAATTGCCCGGGTAGGGTTGAGCCCTTTTGGGCACACCGCTACACAGTTCATGATGCCACGGCAACGGAACACCGAGAACGGATCTTCCAGGTTGCTCAACCGTTCGCTGGTAGCCGTGTCACGTGAATCGGCCAGGAAGCGGTAAGACTGCAGCAAACCGGCCGGGCCGACAAACTTCTCGGGGTTCCACCAGAACGACGGGCAAGACGTTGAACAGCATGCACATAGAATACACTCATACAAGCCATCTAGCTTGTCGCGCTCTTCTGGCGACTGCAGACGCTCAATGGCCGGTGCAGGCGTATCGTTCTGCAGGTACGGCTGAATACGCTCGTACTGCTTATAGAACAGCCCCATATCCACGACCATATCGCGAATAACCGGCAGGCCCGGCAGCGGGCGCAGGGTCAGCTTGTTGTTTTTGACAACGTCTGACAGCGGCGTGATACATGCCAAGCCGTTTTTGCCGTTCATGTTCATGCCGTCTGAACCGCAGACGCCTTCACGGCAGCTGCGACGAAACGCCAAACCGCTGTCTTGTTCCTTCATCATATGAAGAACATCCAGCACCATCACATCGCGGCCTTTAGTATCGACCTGAAACTCCTGCATGTAAGGTGCGGAGTCGGTTTCCGGATTGTAGCGGTATACGGATACCTGAAGATTGGACATAGTGACTCCCTCTCGTCTATGCGGCGTTTAGTAGGTACGAACCTTAGGCTCGAACGTATCAACGGTTTTCGGCTTGAAGTTAACGTCGCGTTTTTTCAGCTCTTTCGTCGCTGGGAAGAAGAGCGAGTGCTTCAGCCAGTTAACGTCATCACGGTCTGGATAGTCGTAACGCGAGTGGGCGCCGCGGCTCTCTTTACGCTCTAGGGCAGCGATCGCCGTCGCTTCAGCCACTTCCATCAAGTTATCAAGTTCCAGTGCTTCTACACGGGCAGTGTTGAAGGCATTGGACTTGTCAGGCAAGTAGGCATTGGCGATGCGCTCGCGCAGTAGCGCTAGCTTGTCGACGCCTTCCAGCATGTTTTTCTCTTCGCGGAATACGCCGAAGGAGGTCTGCATGATTTCCTGAAGCTCAGCTTTCAGCCCAGGAATGCTTTCACCACCCTCAGACTCATTCCAGCGCGTGATCCGCTTCATGGCCGACTCAATGTCAGACTCGGAAGCGTCCAGGTACTCAATGCCTTCGTTCAGCGCGCCTTCAATAAACATGCCTGCAGCACGACCGAAGACCACTAGATCAAGTAGCGAGTTACCGCCCAAGCGGTTAGCACCGTGAACAGAAACACACGCTGCTTCACCACAGGCAAACAGGCCGTTAACGATATGATCGTTACCGCTTTCGTCCATGGTAATCGCCTGACCATGAATATTGGTCGGAATACCGCCCATCATGTAATGGCAGGTCGGTACGACCGGGATCGGGTCTTTTGCCGGATCGATGTGAGCAAACGTCTTGGAGAGCTCAACGATACCAGGTAGGCGCTTACCAAGTACTTCTTCACCCAGGTGATCAAGCTTCAAGAAGACGTGATCGCCCTTCTCGCCACAGCCACGACCTTCCAGAATTTCCATGACCATCGAACGGGCGACAACGTCACGGCCCGCCAAATCTTTGGCATTCGGCGCATAACGCTCCATAAAGCGCTCGCCGTCTTTGTTGATCAGGTAGCCACCCTCACCGCGGCAGCCTTCTGTGACCAGCGTGCCCGCACCGTAAATACCGGTCGGGTGGAACTGCCACATTTCCATGTCTTGCATCGGGAAGCCCGCACGCAGCGCCATGCCAATACCGTCACCGGTGTTAATCAACGCATTGGTTGTGGAAGCATAAATACGGCCTGCTCCACCAGTAGCTAATACTGTGGCCTTGGACTTAATGTGAACCACTTCGCCCGTCTCGATACACATGGCGATACAGCCGACCACATCACCGCTGGCATTTTTGACCAAATCCACTGCATACCACTCATTGAGGAACACGGTATTGTTCTTCAAATTATTCTGGTAAAGGGTGTGCAACAGCGCGTGGCCGGTACGGTCAGCAGCGGCACAGGTACGAGCCGCCTGGCCACCTTCACCGAAGTTCTTCGACTGACCGCCAAACGGGCGCTGATAAATGCGACCGTTATCTAAACGCGAGAACGGCAGGCCCATATGCTCGAGCTCGAATACCGCTTTCGGGCCTTCAGAACACATATACTCCGCCGCGTCCTGGTCAGCGATATAGTCGCCGCCTTTAACGGTGTCGTACATATGCCAGCGCCAGTCATCATTCGGGTCATCGGACGCAATCGCGCAGGTAATACCACCCTGGGCAGAAACGGTGTGAGAGCGGGTCGGGAAAACTTTCGATAACACGGCCGTCTTTTTGCCGGACTTCGCCAGCTCCAGAGCGGCTCGCAGGCCAGAGCCACCGCCACCAATAATAATGGCGTCAAACGTCAGGCTACGCAGATTAGACATGTAATCAAGCTCCCCACAGAATTTGAATGCCCCACACCAAGTACACGAAAATGCCCAAGATGATGACAGCTTGGACACCCACGCGCAGGCGAGTGGACTTGAGATAGTCGGTGGTGACGGTCCACAGACCAATCCAGGCGTGTGCGGCTAAGGCGACGAACGCCAGTAGCGAGAAAATCCGCATCCACGTCTGGCTGAACAGACCGCTCCACGTGTAGTAATCGAGGTTCGGATTAAACAGCAGAAAGGCAACGATAAAGACCGTGTAGAGGGCCAAAATAACAGCAGAAACGCGCTGCATCAGCCAGTCAGAAAGCCCACTACGGCCAAAACTTGTAATGTTAGTTACCATACCCAAACTCCTGCCAGAATAATCAGAACAGCGCTGACCACGACGGTGATCTGCGCTTTTTTAACGCCACCCTCAAGGGTTACCCCAATATCGGCATCCATCAGCAGGTGCTTGATACCTGCTACAAAGTGGAATGCCAGTGCGGATAACAACCCCCAAGCAATCAACTTAGCCAAAAAATTATTGGCCAGTGCATCGCTAACGGCGTCGAAACCCGCAGGAGATGACAAGGACTTGCCCAGCGCCCAAAAAGCGAAAATCAGGCCAACGAACAGGATGACACCCGTGATGCGGTGTGTGATCGACGTCAGCGCCGGCAGTGGGAAATGTATCGTAGTAAGGTCTAGGTTTACGGGTCGTTTGCTATTCACGGCTTTGTACACACTCTCTTGGCCCGCTCTGCGACAGGTCGGGCATGGCCCGAGCGGGCGGTGGTTGCTGGAAGGGGCTCGGCCGTTGCCAAGTCGGGCACGACCACCTACCTGCCGGTCGCGCGCCGTGGATTATAAGAACCTTCGCCCTCGCTTACAAACCGAACTCAGCCCTAACTCGACTATGGTGCAAGAAAATTGTCCGCATCCTGAGTCGATTTTGCGCTGCAGCATGGTTATAGTGACAGTAGATTAGCAATTTGATAAGCCTGTTAACATATCATGTTAGCCTATCGTCAATCTTCTGACGCTTCGCCATAATGTAGGCTTTTTCATCGTATACAAAAACTATTCAAAGCAACAATATTTGTACAACCTGCAGCTAGCGCTTAGGCTAATTGACAAAATGTCGCACACTTCTATAGTGGGCAAGCCTTTTCGCCGGCGCGGTATGCGCAGCAATGACTTTACGTCCCAACCCGAATTCGAAAGGAGGCCAGCATGGCTGACAGGAAAGCGACATTGACGGTAGACGGTCTGGATAAACCGATCGAGCTACCCATGTATTCCGGCACACTTGGCCCCGACGTCATCGACGTACGCGGTTTAGGCGCTGAAGGCCTGTTCACCTACGACCCCGGCTTTATGGCCACTTCTTCCTGCCAGTCTGCCATCACTTATATTGATGGCGGCAAGGGCGTGCTGCTACACCGCGGCTACCCGATTGATCAACTGGCCAAAGAGTCCAATTTCGTAGAAGTGTGCTACACCCTGCTGTTTGGTGAGTTACCCAACGACGAGCAGTACGCGGATTTTGAATCGCGCATTCGCAACCACACCATGGTTCACGATCAGATCAACAACTTCTTTAAAGGGTTCCGCCGCGATGCCCACCCGATGTCTATTTTGTGCGGTGTAGTGGGCGGCTTAGCGGCCTTCTACCACGACCACATGGACATCACTCAAGAGGAAGATCGCGTGATCAGCGCGATCCGCCTGATCGCCAAGATGCCTACCCTGGCGGCAATGTCCCATAAGTATAATGTGGGTCAGCCCTTTAACTACCCGCGCAACGATCTGACCTATGCAGAGAACTTCCTCTACATGATGTTCAGCAACCCTTGCGAAGAGTACAAAATCAACCCGGTATACGCGAAAGCCATGGATCGCATCTTCATGCTGCATGCGGATCACGAGCAGAACGCCTCTACCTCGACTGTACGCTTGGCAGGCTCCACGGGGGCCAACCCATTCGCTTGTATTAGCGCAGGTATCGCGGCACTTTGGGGCCCCGCTCACGGCGGCGCCAACGAAGCCGTGCTGGCTATGCTCGACGAAATCGGTGAAGACTCCGAAGAGAACATCCAGCGCTTTGTTGATAAAGCCAAGGATAAGGACGACCCGTTCAAGCTAATGGGCTTTGGTCACCGCGTGTATCGCAACTTTGACCCGCGCGCCAAGGTAATGAAAGAGACCTGCGACGAAGTACTTGCAGAGCTCGGCATGGCCGACGACCCTCAGCTTAAAATCGCCAAGCGTCTTGAGCAAATTGCCCTAGAAGACGAGTACTTCATCGAGCGGAAGCTGTACCCGAACGTTGATTTCTACTCAGGCATCATTTTGAAAGCCATGGGTATCCCCACCAATATGTTCACCGTGATCTTCGCGGTATCGCGCACTATTGGCTGGATCTCGCATTGGCACGAAATGCTCAGCGAAAGCTACAAAATCGGTCGTCCGCGCCAGCTCTATATTGGCCACGACCAGCGTGACTATCCGAAAAAATAAACCATCCCCGCTTGACAGTACGATCAAAGGCCACCTTCGGGTGGCCTTTTGCGTATGGGCTGATTAACGCTCTGGTTCATAGACCACCAACGCACCACCACATGCGCTCGCGACCATTCACTAACCTACCAGATGCCTTGAGCAAGCTCTCCCCTTAGAGACCACCCCTTGCCCCTTCTGAGCCTAGGACGCTGCGATAGCCGGATGCAACATTGAAGGACGTCAAAAACGCCTAATTCGACTCCATTATCGCTTGACTTTTTTGCTTCTGGATCCTGCTCAAGGTTTTCCACACTATCTGTGGATAACCCTGTTCACAACCACTTCAAAACGTCCCGAAATCGCCATGGGCAGTGGGCCAGCCTTAAATTGGTTATTTTTTAACCTCCTGTAAGTCATTGTTTTTTAAAGACTTAAGTTCTGTTAAAGATTTTTTGCGTCAACAACAAGGGGTTGTGCACAACCTTTAAGCCAGAATCGCAAAAGTGGACAAGTCAAGCACAAAATCGTCCAAAAATTGTCGATTTGTAGCTCTTTTGTGAACAGCGGGAATACAAAAAGCCAGCAAATGAGAAGACTCATTGCCAGAGAAATAAACGATTAGGGAGGGATGCTGAATTAGTGGCGTCCCATAGGGGGTTCGAACCCCTGTTACCGCCGTGAAAGGGCGGTGTCCTAGACCACTAGACGAATGGGACGTATATCGAGCTGCTTCGCGAAAGGTACTGATAACAAGTACTACTAATTGGTGGAGCCTAGCGGGATCGAACCGCTGACCTCAACACTGCCAGTGTTGCGCTCTCCCAGCTGAGCTAAGGCCCCACATGTCGCGAAGACGGAGCGTATAATACTGATTCCGCTGGCCTTCGTCAACAGAAAAAACGCCAATTTCCTAAGGATGAGAAATTGGCGCTAGCGCTATCTCATGCGCGGTTAGCTGATTTTACTAAACTATTTCACGAAGCGATCTCACGAAATTCTTTTTCAAAGCGCTTGGCCTGCTTTTTCGAGACGCCGCCCAATACCTCTATCGCACTACGCAGGCGTGCCCGGGTAACGTCTGAACCCAGAATCGCCATGGCGTCCATCACTGAGGTGCTGGACGCGCTGCCGGTAATGGCAATAAACACCGGCGCCAGAAAGGCTTTCATTTTCAAGTCAAAGTGCTCAGCCAGCGTTTTCACCTCGTTCAACAGCGCCTCTTTATGCCAAGCCGAAACGCCCTCGAATCGCCAAACAAGGAATTGAAGCAGTTTGACCAGCTCCTCTTCCTCGAGCTTCACGCTATCAAACGACGCTTTTGTTAGCGCCGGAAGACCAGAGAAGAAGTGCCCTGCCAACGGCATTACCTGGGAGAGCGTCTCTACCCGTGGTCGCACCTGCGGCAGTATCTGCTTAACGTAAGCTTCATTGAAAGCCCAGTCACGCAGTGCGCTCAACAGTGCATCATCATCCAGGTCTTCACGGATATACACACCGTTTAACCAGGTCAGTTTCTCCAGATCAAATACAGGGCCACCTAACGAGACACGCTGAACGTCAAACTCCGCCATCATCTCTTGTAGACTGAATTTCTCGCGCTCATCAGGCATCGACCACCCCATCCGCCCCAAGTAGTTGGTAACGGCCTGGGGTAAAAAGCCCATCCGACGATAATAATTGATGGAGGTCGGGTTTTTGCGCTTAGAGAGTTTGGATTTATCGGGGTTGCGCAGCAACGGCATGTGACAAAGTTGCGGCATTTGCCAACCAAAATACTCATACAGCAGTTGGTGCTTTGGTGCGGAGTTAATCCACTCTTCCCCACGCAGCACATGGGTGATCGCCATTAGATGATCGTCGACCACATTGGCGAGGTGATAAGTGGGCATGCCGTCTGATTTAAGCAGAATTTGCGCGTCCACCTGCGCCCACTCCACTTCAATCGTACCGCGCAGCATATCGTTGACCACACAAACGCCTTCGGCAGGCACATTCATGCGCACTACATAAGGCCAGCCTTCCTGTTCACGGCGTGCTTGCTCCTGGCTCTCCAATGCTAAGTCAGCAGGCTTCAATGCCAGGTGCAAGCCCGCAGCCTTGCGGGTTTCACGCAGTTCATCAAGCTCTTCACTGGTGCGGTAACACTTAAATGCATGCCCGGCATCCAACAACTGCTGGGCGTATTGAGCATATATATCGCCACGCTCGCTTTGCCGATAAGGGCCGTGGGGGCCGCCAACATCCGGGCCTTCATCCCACTCAAGACCCAGCCAGCGCAGTGAATCGAGAATCATCTGCTCCGACTCAGGAGTAGAGCGCACCCGATCAGTGTCTTCAATACGAAGAATGAATTGGCCACCGTGCTGACGCGCAAAACATAGGTTAAAAAGCGCGATGTAGGCCGTGCCAACGTGGGGGTCTCCTGTGGGAGAAGGTGCAATGCGAGTACGTACGGTCATGAAAACGTCCTATTGGCAAAAATGCATGGCGATATTATACGCACCTTAGGCGCAACCAACAGCGTCGCGCAGGGAACGACTAGCGCAAGAAAGCGTCAGAGAAATTAACTCAACGTTATTTGTCCACTAATGCGCGCTAAAGCACAATCGCTTAGTATGGCACTGCAGCAACATCTTGGGTGCATACCCCAAGCTTGAGATAGACCAATAAAAGTATGTTCATAGCTCCACTATCTATATTAGAGAAATTTATAGTGGAAGACATTCAACGAGCTTGTTAGCTCATCATCAGGAAGACGAAATGGAATCGCTAGGCTCACGTATCAAGCAACTGCGGCTTAGGGCCAAGCTCAACAAAGCTGCTCTCGCACGCAAAGTTGGCGTGTCAGATGTCACCATTTCTTATTGGGAATCTGGGGCGATCAAACAGATCGGTCACGAACGCCTTGTGGCGCTCGCTGATGCACTCGACTGCTCCCTGGCAACTCTATTGGAAGGTGATAGCGCCCCCGAGCTATTAACGTTGACCCATACTGGTCCCCTCCCCTGGGAACAGGTACAGGCAACGACCATTAAAGTGCCCAGTCACCTCCCGCTGAACATCGACTGGAAAGCACCGTGCGTAATGGCAACACCCGGCCCAGGTACAGATTTTTCACCCGTTAATGCTGGCGATCTTCTGCTACTCGGGCCGACCCATGTGTTTCACAAAGCGGGCCACTATGTAGTGCAACGCGACGATCGTTTCGTTATTGAGCACTTCACAAAAGCCCCAAGCGACACATCGATTCATGCAGTACTGCTAGCCCATTGGCATCCTGCCTAAAGCGTCTACCTCCCCGGACTCTCTAGCACCTCCACCTGGTCACGCGTTTGCCTTGGCTCACTCCCCACCAAGAAGCGTCGTGAGTAGGTGGCCACTTGGCCCAGCCCATGGCGGGATTGATTTACCAGCTCTCCCGCCAGGTGCTGGCCCTCGTGGCCAATACGCGCTTGAACGGCTTCCGGCTGCACACTGCCTTCGGAAACCTCAACCTGTACTATATAGCCACCATCGGGTAAGCCACTGCCAGGGCCAAATGGTCCCGCTGCGAACACGCCATTCTCTATACGCGTCCGCTCACGCCAACGCACGCTGCTGATCTCGCGTTCGACAATAATCTGTACCAGCGTTTCATCGGGCAAGTTGCTCTCGCCTTCCACCATTAAACGCCGATCACTGCGCAGCGATACATGCGCCATTATCTCGACGACAAGAGGCGCCACCTCTTCTGCCGCAGCCACGTCTATCTCAGCAGCTGTGGGCTCAGGGGCTGATGTTTGTTCTGCAGTTGATACCGACTCACTCGGCTCGTCTGTTTCGCCACAGCCTACCAGTAGCGCAACGGATATCATGAACACACCAACACTGCTTAATACATTGCGCATATGCACTCCAAAATATTGCCCCGGAGCCTGTCAGGCTTGACCGATCGTCGCGAAAAGCACACGAATTTGCAGTAGATCCGCATTCAGTCTGACAGGCTCCTAGCAGCTTACCACTGCATAGCCGCCACCACAGTGGAATACTTGTATTGGCCCCGCGACAGGCACCGCTTCAGGTACAATATGCTTATCATGCTAACAAGACACTTTTAGGAGCAGCGGCTTTGGACATCATTTGGTGGTTGGCCTATATAGCACTGGGCGGTTTTGTGGGCTTGATGGCGGGCTTATTGGGGATTGGTGGCGGCGGCATTATGGTGCCAATTCTGACGTCGCTTTTCGTACTCCAAGGCGTGCCCCACGAGCACCTTGCCCACTTGGCTTTAGGCACCGCCATGGCGGCCATCATTCCCGCCTCTACCGCTAGCCTGCTTTCCCACCATCGGCACGGAGCCGTTCGCTGGGACATCGTGCGCTTTATTACCCCTGGCATATTAATCGGCACCTTTTTGGCGACCTTTATCGCTGCGCTGCTGCCCACCCGCGGCCTTGCCATCTTTTTCGCCTGCTTTATGGTGCTAATGTCGCTCCAGATGCTGGCAAACATCAAGCCCAAACCGAGCCGCGGCTTACCCGGCCCTATCGGCGTAAGCGGTGTGGGGTTGGGCATCGGTGGCATTTCCGCGCTCGTTGCTATTGGCGGTGGCTCACTAACAGTGCCCTTCCTCACCTGGTGTAACGTCATGCTACCCCGAGCAATAGGCACCTCAGCAGCCGTAGGACTCCCTATCGCAGTTGCTGGTGCACTTGGCTACATAATCAACGGATGGTCTATCCAAGGACTGCCCAGTGCAGCGCTCGGCTACGTTTACCTGCCCGCGCTACTGCTCATGGCGCCCTTCAGTATCCTAACGGCTCCCATCGGAGCAAAATTAGCGCATAGGCTGCCCGTCAAACTTCTCAAACGAGTATTCGCGTTTATGCTGATGGGGCTGGCACTGCAGATGGTGTATGCGGTGTTTACTGCTTAAACCCAGGCTTTAGCGTAAGGTCCTTTCTCGGAATGCTAAAATGGGCAGTATATGAGAAACTGCCGTCCTTTTTACGGCGCTTGCGAATCGTTGCCATACTTGCCTCTCAGATGTACCAAATCAAAAGCGGCTCAAGTACCAAATATGTACCAACGAACCATGTAAAACGCCGCTTAACTACTGTAAATATGAACAGCTATGAATGATACCACAACCGCGCAAACCCGCATGAAGTCTGGCATTTTCCGCCCGGAGCTGGATAGAACTTTCTCCGTAGCGCCCATGATGGATTGGACAACCCGCGATTACAGAGCGCTAGCACGCACCTTAACCAAGCGTGCGCTGCTGTATACCGAGATGGTCACTACCGGTGCGATTTTGCACGGGACGCCCCGTGAGCGCTTTTTGGGCTATAACGAGGTGGAGCATCCGCTTGCACTGCAGTTAGGCGGCAGCGACGCCGGTGAGCTGGCTGAGTGCGCAGCGATTGCCGAAGCCTGGGGCTATGACGAGGTGAACCTGAACGTCGGCTGCCCGAGTGACCGCGTGCAGAACAACCTGATTGGCGCGTGCTTGATGGGCTACCCCGAAAAGGTGGCAGAGGCAGTGCGGGCAATGCAGGCTGCGGTGTCTATTCCGGTCACGGTGAAGTGCCGTATTGGTATTGATGACCAGGATGAGGACGCTGATCTTGAGCGGTTTATCGCTATCGTTGCTGACGCAGGCTGCGAGGTGTTTACCGTTCACGCCCGTAAGGCGTGGCTGCAGGGTTTGTCGCCCAAACAGAACCGCGATGTGCCGCCGCTTAACTACCCCCGTGTTCACCGTCTAAAGCAGAGCCGCCCTGAATTGCATATTGGCATTAACGGCGGGATTAAAACGCTGGCGGAGTGCCAAGCGCAGCTTACCCATGTGGATAGCGTGATGGTGGGGCGTGAGGCGTATCAAAACCCGTGGCTGCTCGCTGGTGTCGATGAACAGTTGTTTGGTGAGCAAGGCCCGGCAGAGAGCCGTTTGGATGCTGCGAACGCTTTCCGGCCGTATATTCAGCAGCGCTTGGATGAAGGCGCGAAGCTGAATCATATTACCCGCCACCTGCTGGGTTTATTCCAGGGTTGCCCCGGCGGCAGGCGCTTCCGGCGTCATTTGTCAGAACACGCCCATAAAGAAGGCGCAGGATTGCGCCTATTTGATGAAGCGTTAAGTTTAGTGCGTGAGCCAGAGGCTCAAGACACACAGCCCGCCGCCCTTTCTGCCCCCCTTCCCGCTTAAGCGTTGAAGGTGTGGACGGCGCGCCGTGTGCTTAAAAAGTCACGCGTTAGCCGCCTTTCACGCCTTTAGCGATGCGGTCGCCGACTTCCTGGTCAATATTGCGCCAATACTCAAACGCACGCTGAAGCACCGGCTCCGTAACACCATCCGATAGATGACCAACAACGTTCGACACCAAACGGTCACGCTGGGCGTCATCCATCACTTCACGCACCAGGGTATGGGCCTGCCCCCAATCGTCGTCATCGCGGCGCAGGGTGTAGGCGGTGCGCACAAAGTCACCACTCACTTCCCAGGTGTTATCCATAGGGTAGCGCTCAGCATCGGCAGAGGGGCCGCCTTTCGAGTTGGGTGCATAAACCGGGTCGGTGACATTTTGCACCCGCATCGCGCCATCTTTAGTGTAGCTGTGCACCGGCGACTTCGGCGAATTCACCGGGATCTGCTTATAGTTCACGCCAAGCCGCGCGCGGTGGGCATCGGCGTAGGAGAACCCACGCGCCAGCAGCATTTTATCAGGGCTTAAACCGGTACCTGGTACCATATTATTGGGCTCAAATGCCGCTTGCTCGATCTCGGTGTGATAATCCGTGGGATTACGATCCAAGATGAGTTTACCCACTTCAATCATCGGGTAGTCCGCATGGGGCCACACTTTGGTCAGATCGAAGGGGTTATAACGGTAGGTCTTCGCCTCTTCAAACGGCATGATCTGCACTTTCAGCGTCCAGCTGGGGTGATCGCCATTTTTAAGGGCTTGATAGAGGTCGCGGGTATGGTAGTCAGCGTCTGCGCCAGCCATTTTGTCCGCTTCTTCCTGGGTGAGGAAATCGATTCCCTGGTCGGTTTTAAAATGGTACTTGACCCAAAACCGCTCACCCTCTGCGTTGATCCACATATAAGTATGGCTGGAATAGCCGTTCATATGACGCCAGGTTTTCGGGATACCCCGATCCCCCATCAGCCAAGCCACTTGGTGAGCCGATTCAGGCGACAGCGTCCAGAAATCCCACTGCATATCATGGTCACGAAGATTGGTATCTGCGCGGCGCTTTTGCGAGCGGATAAAGTGCTGAAACTTCATCGGGTCGCGAATAAAGAACACCGGTGTATTGTTCCCCACCATGTCGAAGTTGCCTTCTGTGGTGTAGAACTTGATCGAGAACCCGCGCGGATCACGCCATGTGTCCGGGCTACCCCGTTCGCCGGCCACGGTTGAGAAGCGCATCAGTGTTTCAGTGGTCGTGCCCGGCTGGAACACGGCTGCCTTGGTGTACTTGCTGACATCATGAGTCACTTCAAAGCGCCCAAAACCGCCGCCACCTTTGGCGTGAGGCTGACGCTCGGGAATACGTTCACGGTTAAAGTTTGCCATCTGCTCAATCAAGTAGTGATCGTTGAGCAGAATCGGGCCGTTGGGTCCTATGGTAAGCGAGTGTTCGTCACTGGTGACCGGTATACCCGCATCTGTCGTGGTGTGATTAGGTTTATCGCTCGTCATCGCTTTTCCTCCATGTCACGGTAGACGTGGCGTTTGATCGCCACTCGTTCGAGTCCGATGAAAGCTTAGCTATTTGTTTTGGGTGTTATCATTTTGAGTAGCCGCTAACAAAGCCCGTCCTTAGGTATAGTCAAATGGCTACTGACTTGCCATTTATAGTAGCTAATCCTTAACTATTGAAGCGATAGCGTTGAGTTATGAACTACGATTAATAAAACGAATCAGGTGGCGGCACCAAGCTTGAGTTAAAGCTCTCAATAGCCGTTTCTGCCTCATCAATTTCATCAAAACGGGCAATATGGAATAGCGCCTCTCCTTCATTGGCCAGCGGCAAGCGACTCATGCCAATCACAATACCGTCGGCAGCGGCGCGCACTTCGCCTTCATCATTGCCAAAAGGGTCAGCGACTTTGCCCAGCACCTCGCCTTTCGCAACGCGGGCGCCTAGGCGCACCTTGGGGCGCAAAATGCCGTCGATAGGTGCCCGAGCCCAGCTTGACCCTTTGGCAAGCTCCGCGGGTGCTGGCGTGCGGCGGCGTTGTTCGCCGGTCAGCATGCCTAGTCGGCGCATGACTCGCAGCACACCGCGAACCCCTGGGGCAATCGCCCACTCGTCAAAACGCAGCGCCTCGCCGGCTTCATAGGTCAGCACTGGAATCCCGCGGTTCTGAGCGTAGTGGCGCAGGCTACCTTCACGCAGTTCCGCATTTAGCACTACGGGCGCACCGAAAGCATCGGCCATACGCTCGGTTTCGCTTCCAGGACGGAGCTGGGCACGAATTTGCGGCAGATTAGTGCGGTGGATTGCACCGGTATGTAGGTCAATAATATGGGTAGCGTGATCGACGATTTGTTCGCGAAACAGATTTGCAATACGGCCGCCAAGTGACCCCGACTCGCTGCCTGGAAAACAGCGATTTAGATCACGCCGATCAGGCAAATAGCGGGTTTGCTGCAAGAAACCAAGTACGTTTACAACCGGCACAGCGATCAAGGTACCGCGGATACTACTAATCGCTTTCGCGCGCAGTACCCGGCGGACAATCTCCACGCCGTTGATTTCATCGCCGTGAATGCCACCACATACCAACAGCACTGGTCCATCCTTACGGCCATGAACGACTTCGACAGGAATATGCAGGGGCGTATGGGTATATAAGCGCGCCACCGGCACATCAACTTGTAAGCGTTGGCCGGGCATAATGGTATGTTCGCCCAGCTGAAAAGGAGCTCGCGCCATGCTTTCTGTCCTGTTTTTTTAATTCGTTTTGCTCACGACATTAGGGCCAGTTTCATTGCCTGTTTATACGCTTTCAGTCGTGAAATGACGAATTTGTTAACCCACGTTATGAGATGGCTCATTTAACCATACAGTTTTGAATGTAAATGTTCTCCCTCTTAGGTTAAAATATGACCATACTGTGTCGATAATGAGGTTGCATTTCCATGGCAAGAAAGACCAAAGCAGAAGCGGCTGCTACACGAGAAGCACTGCTTGAAGCTGCTGAAGAGGTATTTTTTGCCAAGGGCGTGGCGCGCACCTCCTTAGAGCAAATTGCTCGCCATGCAGGCCTTACTCGCGGCGCCGTTTATTGGCACTTTAAAAACAAAGGCGACCTGTTCATGGCGCTGGTTGAACAGGTGCGTATGCCCTTCCAATCGCTGATGGATGAGGTCGACAAAGCCGACGCCGAATTATCACCATTGGAGTCTATACGACTGGCCTGCCATGCGGGTTTAGTGCGCCTTGAGCAACCTTCTTATCAGCGAATACTCTCCATCCTGCTGCATCGCTGCGAGTTCTTCAGCGATATTAACCCGCTCGACATGCAGGAGCAGATCGGCAACGAGTGTTTTGAAGAGATGCTGAATGTCTTTGTGCTCGCTGAGCAGCAACAATTGTTGCGCGAAGACCTTAGCCCCGAAATTGCAACGCGCTTGATGCAGTCCATGCTGGGAGGCCTGTTCCACGACTGGCTACGTAACCCCGGAGCTTTTTCGATTCGGGAACGCGGTGGCGAGCTGATTGATACCTCTATTCGCATGATGCAGCGTTAAACATTGCACCCACTCTCGCTGCAATGCAGCAAGTATGCTTATACTGGCCCCACTGTTCTAGCCGTGTGAGTACCCTATGGATGCCTTGGAGTTTGTTCGCATACGCGAATTAGAAGTCGCCGTACGCATTTGGAACCCTACTGCCCCCCGCACTTTGATCGCCTGGCATGGCTTTGCTCGTCACGGTGGCGACTTTAGCGCGCTGGCGCGGGAACTCGGCAGTGAATGGCGGATTATCGCCCCAGACACCCCGGGCCGCGGCTTATCAAGCTGGTCGCTTTTCCCTGCTCACGACTACCTTTATAGCCATTACGTGACAGTAGCAATCGCACTGCTTGACCACTTTGAACTCGATTACATCGATTGGCTGGGCACCTCGATGGGTGGCCTGCTAGGTATGTTGATCGCCGCTGACCCACAACACAGTGGGCGTATTTCCCGGCTGATTCTTAACGATGTGGGCCCCGAGCTGAACACGCAGGGTCTTATTGGTCTCTCCAGCTATTTCGGCGTTACCCACCGCTTCTCTAACTTCAGCGAACTCCAACAAGAGCTCAATCAGCACTACGCTAGTTTCGGTATTACCGGTGAATCCGCATGGCGCGAACTAGCGCTCAACAGTGCCCGTCGGTTACCGGATGGTAGTTGGACGTATCACTTTGATCCGCGCATCGGCGAGCAGTTTGTACACGATACGCCGCGCGACATGTGGGCAGACTGGGCGAACATTCGCTGCCCGACGATGGTGATACGCGGTGAGGAGTCCACACTTTTAGACCCGGAAACACTACCGCGGATGACCGCAGCACAGCCTAAGCTTGTGACGCTTACAGTGCCTGACTGTGGTCATGCGCCCATGCTGGATAAACCAGCACAGGTAGACCCCATTCACGACTTTTTAAACCGCCCCGCACCTCGTCCTACCTCCGTTGATAAGACGCAAAACGCCACTGTCTGGCAGCGTGCAGTGCAGTGGCTGACACAGCAGTGGCGGCGTTGGAAATAACCGGGATGCCTAGCATTTAGGCTTCCCGGTGACGCCCTTCAGATAGAACGTCGTATTAGTGGGAGGTGGAGTAATGGGTTGAGTGGCGATTTTTCTGGTTTAGCCGCAGTCTATTCAAACGAACTCGCGTTTCGAGATACGCCTTCTCAGAGACGCTGCGATAGGCGCCCTCTTCAGGTAAGTACTTCACCAGCACTCGGCGCTCCCCCTGTACAGGTAGGGCATCGTGCTTGCTCAGCAGTTTGACCCTGCTATTGGGCTCATTATCAATGACTGCGAACGCCTGCCCACCAGTACCTTCGCGCTCAGTCACCACCACCGTTTGCCCCAGTAAACAGCGGCGCGTGAAGGGGCGATAACGGTGCAGCCCACGGTGCAAGGCCTGGCAGAGCATAGCCGCCAAAGGCGAAGCAACCACCAGCGTAGCCCATAGCACCAGCACCCCTACCGGTATACGTATCAAGCCAAGCGGTAGCCACCGCAATACCAGTAGTTCGATCACCAATGTAAGCACTGCTGCAATGGTCAGAATCACCGTCAAGGCCAGCGTCGCGGGAACCCCAGCGAAGCCTAGAGAAACCAGCGTGCTGGCGAGATGGTCTTCTTTGAGGCTATCGCGTTCAAACAGCTCCAGAGGGGCTAAACGGATAATCACTAACAGCCAGTAAAGAGCCAACAACCCGAGTAGCAACGTAAAGACGATGGTCGGAAACTGCGTAGCAGCGTGCAGTAGATCGTTCATGATGGCGCCTCCCCCGGTACTTAGCCGGTGATGTATTGTTACTTCCAGCTTAGTCCAGATTAGCTTTTGGGCGCCACCTCTACCTTGATCTTAGTCAGCTAGCTTGATTATCGTGACCGCAATAAAAAGCGGGTGCCATCCGAAGATAGCACCCGCCTGTTCTTGATGGTGGTTAATCGCTAAGGACTAGGCTTTGTCATGCTCAAGTGCCGACTGTGAGCTATCATGCCTATTCCCTTTCATCTTGCGACCTAGCCAATCAGAAACGGTTGCAATCATGGCGTAGAAGCTGGGAATAAACAGGCTGCCCAAGGTGGCAACTGAGAACATACCCATAGCGACCGTGGTACCAATGTGATGACTGCTCACGTCGCTGGCACCGGTCGCCAATGCGAGCGGTAAGGTACCAAAGATAAATGCCAGGGAGGTCATCACGATGGGACGAAAGCGCAGCTCTGCTGCTGTAATCGCCGCTTCACGGATTGATTTTCCCTGCTCCTTACGCTGCAGTTCGGCGAATTCGACAATCAGGATGGCATTCTTCGCCGCAAGCCCGACCACCACCAACATGCCGATCTGCACATACACACTGGTGTCCAGCCCGCGCAACGCGATACCCCCAATACCCCCCAGGAAAGCAAAAGGCGTTGCAGTCAATACCGCTAGCGGTAAAGACCAACTCTCATACTGAGCCGCCAGGATCAGGAAGACCATCAATAGGCCGAAGACAATCGCTAGCGTCGCGGCGCTGCCCATATTGGACTCTTGGTATGCGGTACCCGTCCAGCCCATGCCCCAGTTGCTGCCCAGCGCTTCCTCCACGACTTCGTTCATTGCTTCGATCGCCTGAGCTGAGCTATAACCAGCAGCTGGCTCACCCTGGAACATTGCACCGGCATAAACGCCGAAACGGGACACTACCGACGGACCGGTTTGGCGCTCAAGCTCGACAAATTCAGAGAGCGGAATACGTTCGCCATTTCCGCCACGCACGTAAACGCTGCTGACGTCTTCCGGCGTCTTCCGGAATTCATCTTCGTTTTGTAGATAGACCTGAAAATTACGGTTTTGATAGCTGAAGTAGTTCACAAAGCCGTTACCAAAGGTATTACCCAGAGCCGAGTTAATGTTCTCCAGCGCCACGCCGTAACTTAATGCTTTTTGCTGATCAATGTTGGCACGATAAGACGGGACATTAACGTTGAACGTTGTAAATACCCGGTTCAAGGCAGGATGCTGGTTAGCTTTCTGCATGATTTGCAGCGATGCTTCATACAGCTCACGTGCCGATGCACCATCAAAGGACTGCAAGTAGCCGGTAAAACCACCAGTGGTCGAAAGCCCCATGATAGGTGGCAAGTTAAAGGCCATCGCGGAACCACCATCAATACTTGCGCCCAACCCCATAATGCGCCCTACAAGTTCTGTGGCAGTCAAATCACGCTCAGACCAAGGGCTTAGATTGATAAACATTACCCCCCGAGCGGTATTCACGGAACTCGACAAAATGTCATAGCCCGCCACCGCGGAGGAGTATTCCACACCGGGAATATCTTCAATCGCTGCACTGAGTTTTGACATATAGCGCTGGGTGCGATCCAGCGACGCGGCGTCAGGAAGCGACACGCTGACCAGCACAACCCCCTGGTCGGTTTCCGGCACCAGCGTTGAAGGCGTATTGGCGTAGAGCCAGTAGGAACCAACCCCTGTCGCTACCGTGAGCGCTAATGCTAACACCCAAAACCGTACCAAGCCTTTTACGACCCACATATAGGCAGCGGTGATCCCCGCAAACAGTCGGTCAAACAGGCGTAGCGGTGTATTTAGGGCGCGTTTGAATTTGGACTGCCCGGCACCGGCGATTTTGTGCTTGATAAAAATCGCTGACAGAGCAGGGGTAAAGGTCAGCGCCATTAACGCCGAAATGGCCACCGAGATCGCCACGGTAATTGCAAACTGCTGGTAAATCTGCCCGGTAAAGCCGCCCAGGAAAGCCACGGGTACAAACACGGCTGCCATGATCAACGAGGTCGCAATCACCGGCCCGCCGACTTCTTTCATCGCCCGAATAGTCGCGTCGCGTACACTGATATCGTCCTCTTCACTCAGCACGCGCTCGACGTTTTCCACTACAAGAATGGCATCGTCGACCACTATCCCTATCGATAGCACCAAGGCAAATAGCGTCAGCAAGTTGATTGAAAAACCAAACATGTAGAAGCCTGCGAAGGTACCTACGACCGCAACCGGCACCACCGACATGGCAATCACGGTGAAACGCCAGTTCTGCAGGAAAATAAACAGAATGACGATAACGATCAGAAAGGCTTCAATAAAGGTGTGGAGCACCGTTTCCACGGAGGCATCAATAAACAGGGTGGTATCATAAGGGGCAACATACTCAAGCCCGGGCGGGAAGCGACCGGCTAGTTCCTCCATGGTATCCCGCACACCCTGCGCAGTTTCCAGCGCGTTAGCACCGGGCTGCTGGTTAATAATAATCGGCGTCATGGTTGAGCCGTTCAAACGCGCATCAACCCCGTAAAAAGATGCCCCAAGTTCAATACGCGCGACGTCTTCCAAGTGTAGCGAAGAGCCGTCGCTATTGGTGCGTAGGTAAATATTACGGAAGTCGTCGACATTATTAAGGCGGCCGCCAGCGGTAATCGTATAGGTGTACGCACGCGGCTCACTTTGCGGCGTCGATGCCAAATTGCCCGCAGGCACTTCAGTATTTTGTGCCCTAATCGCGCTGGCCACTTCACTGGGCGTCAGGTCGTACTGGGCCAACTTATCCGGATCCATCCAGATACGCATGGCAAACTCGCCGCCGCCCAACACCTCGGCATTACCCACACCCGGCACCTGGCGCAGTTCATCAAGCACGTTAAGGGTCGCGTAGTTCTGCATATAGATGTTGTCGTAGTCGCCATCAGGCGAGGTCAACGCGATAAACATCAAAATCGAGTCAGAGCGCAGCTCAACGGTGACACCTTGTGACTGCACGGCCTCAGGTAACTGCGAAAGCGCTCCCTGAACCCGGTTGTTGACGTTGATGGTGTTAATGTCGCCGTCGGTGCCGATGTCAAACGCCACGCTTAAGCTCATGAGGCCGTTATCGGCGCTGTTGGAGGTCATATAAAGCATGTTCTCAACGCCGTTAATGGCTTCGGCGATGGGAGCCGCCACCGTTTGCGCAACGGTTTCAGCGTCCGCCCCAGGGAACTGCGCTTGCACCGATACCGTCGGCGGCACCACGCTGGGGTACTGCTCAATCGGTAGAATACGCATGGACATCACGCCCACCAACGTCACGATAATCGCCAATACCGTGGCAAATATCGGGCGGCTGATGAAGAAGTTAGAGAAGTTCATTATTGCGCACCCTCTTCTCCTTCAGCGGGCTGGTCATCACCTGCCCCCTCTTCCATTGTCTCTGCCGCTTCAGACTGCTGTTGGGCCTCTTCTTGCTCCACATCTTCAACGATGTCCTCAGCGTTACCAGCAAACGGCTGAGGATCAATCACCATACCCGGCTCTAAACCAGCGGGGTCGCCGACCACTACACGCTCCCCCGGCTCAAGCCCCTCACGAATCAACTGCCATAGGCCAGCCACTTCGCCCAATGAAACAGTCCTTTCGCGGGCTTTGTCCTCGTCATCCAGGACAAACACTTGCGGGCCCATTAGCCCTTGGGTAACGGCAATTTCCGGGACTGCCATCACATCAAAACGCTTCAGGCCCTCGATGCGTACACGTACAAATTGGCCGGGCAGTACGGTCGCCTCAGGGTTTTCGAAGGTTGCGGATGCCTGCACGGTACTGGTGCCGCTATCGACTCGTGAGCCCAGGAAGTCCAAATGCCCTTCTAATTCGGAATCGCTGCCGCCACTCACGCCAGGAATGCTCAACCGCGCACGAATATCCGACGTATCACCGCCGTCACTCAACTGACGACGCAGCTCAAAGGCATCCCGCTGAGGCAGTTGGAAACGAACTTCCAGCGGATCCAGCGGGGTGATCGTAGCCAGCTCCGTACCCGAAGTCACCAAATTGCCCACGTTAACTTGGCTCAAACCGATCATGCCTGAGACAGGAGCCGTCACCTGGGAATAGCCTAAATCCAGGTTGGCACTGGTCAAAGCGGCTTCTGCTTGGGCGACGCTCGCCTGAGCTACTCGTTGGTCGGCCAACGCCTGATCATACTGCTGGCGACTCACTGAGTTTTGGCTTAATAACTGCTCGAAACGCTGGGCATCACGCTGGGCGCGGGCAAGCTCGGCACGAGCGCTCTGTAAATCGGCTTCACGCTGATTGACCGTGGCCTGGTAAAGATCGGGCTCGATGGTGTAAAGACGATCCCCCTCCTCCACCAACTGGCCGGGTTCAAAGTGGCGTTCCTCCAGAAACCCATTGACTCGGGCCACCAAAGTGACTTCATCATCACTGCGTAGCAGTGAGGGGTACGACTTATCCAACGGTATATCTTGACGCACCATTTCGGCCACTTCGACCTTATGAGGTGGAGCTTCTTGCTGGGCACCCTGTTGAGGCGCCTCGGCTTGTTCTTGACCGCAGGCTGAAAGTGCCAGCGCAGCTACTAGCGTCACCAGACTCGCTCGGCGTGAGTGAATCATCTTCTTCATACGTTGCATTCCCATATATCTTTTTTAAGGTGACCGATAGCACATGCGCACCTGAATCACTTCCAACCGACAAGCCATTACGTGCCAGGTTGGGGCGGTGCACCGATGTTGAGCGCGGACTCATAGCGGTCGTTGCCACCGCTTTCGGGCAAGGTGAAATTCACCTCATCGCCGGTTAACCACGCATTGACTTCTTCAATGGCGTCTACATCCAGGCGCCCGGCCTGCTGACGCAGTGAGAGCAGGTTAACGACATAGTCGTAGCGAGCCTCGGCGTAGTTGGCGATGGCGTTATACAAATTCTGCTCAGCGTTCAAAACGTCCACGATGTTACGGGTGCCGACTTCGTAACCGGCGCGCGTCGCTTCCAGCGCACTTTGGTTGGATACAATGGCCTGCTCGCGAGCCTCGACAGTTTCCACATCGTTGCTGACTTGAGTGTACAGAGAGCGAACCTGTTGAATTGACGAACGACGCTGGGACTCGAAATCATACTGGCTGCTTTCAAGTTGATAAGTCCCCTGGCGGATGCTGGCGCTGGTACTGCCGCCGGTGTAGACGGGTAAATTAGCGCGTATGCCTACTTGGCTAGAGGAGTCATTTCCAGTGGTGTTATCAATATCACTGTCGCCATACTGATAGTTGCCAAAGGCTGAAAGGGTGGGCAAACGACCCGCACGGGCAATTTCCACACCGCTGCGTGATACCTCAATCCCCGCCTGTTGCGCCAATACCTGAGGATTGCGCTCAATGGCTTGCTCTACCCAGTAGTCGCGGTTGCTGGGTTCCGGGAGGGCGATTGGCATACTGTCGCCCAACGCTTCAATACTGGCGTAGCGCTGGCCGGTCAGCTGCTCTAGTGCCTCAAATGCCACCTGCAGATTACTCTCTGCGGCAATGCGATCAGCACGGGACTGGTCAAAGGTAGCCCGGGCCTCTTCGACTTCGGTAATCGCAATCAAACCGACCTCAAACTGTTCGCCTGCCTGTTCAAGCTGACGGCCAATGGCTCGCTCTTGGGCAAAACGCGCTTCGAGGACTTCATAAGCCCGCAAAATATCAAAATAGGCGCTGGCCACGTCAATTAATAGCTGCTGTTCGGTAGCTGCCAGCAGGTATACCTGCTGGTCAATCTGCCGCTCGGCCTGAGTGACTTGGCGGCGCGTGACCTCATCATAAAGCGCTTGGGTGGCTTCGAGGGTGAGCGCTACGGTGTTGTAACGGTCATCACCAGCGCTCACATTACCCGTTCCAGCCCCTGTTCCCGCTCGGGATGAACCCTGACTTTCATATTGCTCGTTATGCGCCACGGTGCCCGAGGCGTTAATTTGGGGGAGTAACCCACCGCGGGCAACGTCTCTGCCTGCTTCAACACCCAAATACTCCGAGCGCGCCGAAGCAAGCTCAGCGTTATTATCCAACGCATCACGGGTAATCGTGATGAGGTCGGCGGCTTGAGCAGGCAATACAAAAGAAGCAGTAAATACCGCTAACAGTAGGGGTCGTAAAGGGGCATTGACTGCCCAGTGTGCCAGTCGCATGGGATTGCCTCTAGGTATCAGCGTCAGATGGTAAACGCGCTTAGTCTCTCAACCTGCTTGTCCTGCAGAAAATTAAGCCACTCGCACGTTAAGCCATTCAGAAAGATGAGCATTATAGTTACATTCATGTATGTATGCTAGCCTTGAACAATCTATAAATATGTGTGCAGCCTGTTGTCAAGTCGCATCCAACTTACCTTAGTCCAAAGCATGGTGGTTTGGCGATTAATGCGGCGCTCTTTTACGAAATTCCCGCGCATCGATACCCCATTTAGTTAGCCGCGAGGCCAGCGTAGTGGGTTTAATACCAAGCAGTTCTGCCGCGCCCCCGGTCCCAGAAATTTTACCTCTCGCCTGTTCCAGAGCGGCAATCGTGCTCGCCCGCCGACGTTGGCTCAGCGCCTGCTCAGTCAGCAGCGTTGCTTTACTTTGCTCTCCGCCGGTGTGGCGCAACGTCGGCATTGGTTGAGCACGCCCCATCGAGCGCGACGGCTCTCCCGATAGCAGGTCATCAAACATTAAGCGTCGATCCTGGGTCACGATGACTTGGCGCTCGATGATGTTTTCCAGTTCACGAATGTTGCCTGGCCATGGGTAGCGCTGCAGAATCTCCAACTGGGCGGGGGGAATGCGCACTCCCGGCTTATTAAATTTCAGGCAGGCACGCTGTAAAAAGTGCCGCGCCAGTAGCGGCACATCCTCAATCCGCTTGCGCAGCGGTACCGAATCAATAGGAAACACATTGAGTCGAAAATAGAGATCTTCACGAAAGTGGCCCGCATCGATCATGTCGCGCAGTTCGCGATTGGTGGCGGCAATCACCCGCACATCCACTTCGCGGGTACGGTTATCGCCTACGCGCTCAAATTGCTGATCCTGCAGCACCCGCAACAGCTTACTCTGCAGCTCCAGGGGGATTTCACCGACTTCATCCAAAAATAACGTGCCGCCGTGAGCAAGCTCAAAACGCCCTGGACGATCCTGTACCGCGCCGGTAAACGCGCCTTTCACATGGCCAAAAAACTCGCTCTCAAACAGATCACGGGGAATAGCCGCACAGTTCACGCGGATCAGCGGTCGATCGCTGCGCGTACTCCCCGCATGGATGGCGCGGGCAATCAGCTCTTTACCGGTGCCTGACTCGCCGCTAATCAACACGTTGGCGCTAGTGGGCGCAACCAGCTCAATCTGCTGAATCAGCTTGGCCACTGCCGGACTATTGCCGACAATATCGCGATGATTTAGCTCCGCTTTTATCTCTTCCTGGAGGTACTCATTTTCCAGTTCGAGGCGCTGCTTGAGTGACTCCACCTCAGCAAGGGCATCGCGCAACTGCTGCTCAGCACGCTTGCGCTCACGAATATCACGAAACAGCACCACCGCCCCGACCAAACGCCCCATTTCAAAAATCGGTGTACTCGTGTACTCAACGGGAATTGCCTCACCATTTTTGTGCCAGAACACCTCGTTATCGACATGATGCACCTGACCATCGCTAAACGAGGCGTGAATAGGGCACTGCTGCACCGGGAAGTGACTGCCATCGGCGTGGGTGTGGTGGAACATCAGGTGAGCGTCGTGGCCCACCATATCCTCGGTACTCCAGCCCAGAATTCGCTCGGCGGCAGGATTAACGAAGGTTGTTTTGCCTTCGGCATCCAGACCGTAAATCCCCTCGCCCGCTGCGCCAAGAATCAGTTGGTTCTGCTTTTCAATCCGCTCGAATACCTGCTCGACCCGCTGCCAACCCACCTCACCCTGGCGGTGCTGGCGGCCTAATTCCGCTTTTGCTCGCCGCTGCTCAGCTTTATTGCGGTCTATAAGCGTCAGCAACAGCTGTGAAGAGTCGTCGATACGCTGAGCATAAACCTCAACTCGATACGGCTGGCGCAGCATATCTAACATCACCAGGTCATCCGACCAGGCCGCTTTGTGTGTTAGCGCTTCATCGGTGAAGCTCACCCATAGTGACAGCGAAGCACCCAAGCGATGGCTAAACGGTGCCTCCAAAGGCATTGCTTCATCAATATTGAGCAGCGCGCAAGCGGCATAATTCGCAGCGAGCAGTTGGTCGGCAAACGGATCGACCAAAATCATCGCCAGAGGCGAAAAGCCACCCATCAACGCAAAAGCGTGATGACGTTCAGGCTCATCCATTAGTGTCGGTCTCAAATGAGTTGTCCCATCACCATTCAATTACCGCGCCAGTTACGACATTTCGTCACTAAAACAACGAAATATCGTAGTTTACGATATTTCGTAACACCTTAAACGCTCCAAAAACATCCTCTAAAAAATAAATTAATCCATTCAAAACAAAATATTAGAAATCATATGCGCGAGTTGGCACACAAATAGCACTGGATGGGTGGATAGTGCGATAGCGCCACACGCTTAATCTCTTTTGCACCAGGACGGCGCAGCCATCGGTTTTATTGCTCCTATCAGGAAACACTAAAACTCTTGGGTTAGGCGTTAATTAACCGAAATGACACAGGAGACATATTTATGTCTTATCTAATGCCCAGTGAATTTGTCACCAAGTTGGTGGATCAGGGTGAGTCAAAAGTCTATATGGGCACCCGGGATACGCTTATCCGCGCCTTTATGGCAGGAGCGACTCTGGCGTTGGCGGTTATTTTTGCCATCACCATCGCGACGCAAACAGGCCACTTTTTGATTGGGGCACTACTCTTCCCCGTGGGCTTTGTGATGCTCTACCTGATGGGCTATGACCTGCTCACCGGGGTTTTTATGCTGGTGCCAATTGCATGGCTCGACAAAAGACCCGGAGTGACACTGCCGCGCATGCTGAAGTGCTGGGCTCTGGTAGGGCTTGGCAACCTTGGGGGCGCCCTATTTATCGCCACCTTCGGCTACCTGAATTTCACCATGGGCGGCACAGAGGAGATCAACGCTGTCGGCCAAACGATGATGGCCGTTGGTGAAAGCCGCACGGTGGGTTATCAGGAGGCGGGGCTTGCCGGTTGGATTGTGCTTTTTCTGAGAGGCATGTTCTGCAACTGGATGGTATCCATGGGCGTGGTAGGTGCCGCCATCTCCACAACGGTTTCCGGCAAAATCATGGCCATGTGGATGCCGATTATTGTCTTCTTCTACCTTGGTTTTGAGCACTCAGTGGTCAACATGTTTCTGTTCCCAATTGGCCTCATGCTGGGCGCTGACTTCACGCTGTATCAATACATTATGTGGAACGAAATCCCCACGGTACTGGGTAACCTGGTAGGCGGCCTAACCCTGGTTGGCTTGGTTCTCTATACCACCCACGTCCGTACTCAGCCCAAAAAGGTGCTGTCTTGATCACAGCCTAATAGGCCAAAGCCCCCTTTATAGGAGAAACCCTAATGGATAAACTCGAAATGCGTCACACCCTGCTCGCCGCCAAAGCGCGTAAAAAAATGAGCTGGGAAGATATTGGCAAAGCGGTCGGCATGTCGCCGGTATGGGTGGCTTCCGCCTGTTACGGCATGAACAGCGCCAGCCAAGAGGTTGCCGCTAAGCTGTGTGACACCCTTGGCGTGGAGAGCGATGCGGCAGAAGCCTTAGTGGCCTTTCCCACTAAAGCCTGGGATGAAGCGATCCCCCAGGATCCATTTATCTACCGCCTCTATGAAGTCGTTGGTGTGTACGGTGAGACCCTAAAAGACGTGGTGCAGGAGAAATTTGGCGACGGCATTATGAGCGCCATCGATTTCACCATGGAGGTCGACAAAATCGAAGATCCCAAAGGCGACCGGGTACTATTAACCTTGAATGGTAAGTTTTTGCCCTATAAATCTTGGTAAAACCTAAATCCTGGTAACACATAGGTCCTGGTAAAAACATAAGCCCTGGTAAGTCAGGCGAAGGACTCAAGCCTCGCCACGCAGCGTTCAACCGCAGAACGATAGCCGGCACCGAACAGCACCAGGTGATTCAACAGTGGGTAAAGCTGAAACAGAGCTTCACGCCTCGGCCAGCTGGTCGGGGCGTCGCCGTTCCAGTAGGCGTCAAAAAATGCCTCTCCCGGCGAGCCAAATAGCGTCAGCATCGCCACGTCCACTGCCGGGTAGTGGCGATACACTGCCGGATCGATGATCGCCGGCCCTTTTGTAGTGAAGAGTACATTCCCTGACCACAAATCACCGTGCAGCAAGCTGGGCGGCGCATCGGGCAGCCAGCGCTCCAAATCGTGGGCCAAGCGTTCGATACGGCCACGCAGCTCGCTGTCCAATAGCCCACGCTGGTGGCACGCCTCACACAGAGGGAGCAAGCGGCGCTCGCGCTGGAAAGCTCGACCGTCGCTGAGCGGGGCATTCGGCTGGGGTGTGCGCCCACAAGCGTTATCCTGATGCCAGCCGTGGGCATCGCCAATCACGCTGTGCAAACCGCGCAGCCCTTCACCAAGCGCTGCTTCGCTCTTCTGCCCAGCGGGCACGGTGTCCAATGACTCCATGATCAGCCAGCCTTCTGCCAAACCTAACACCTCTGGCACTACCAGCGATGAACAGGCGCCACGCAACGCACGCAGCCCTTCGGCTTCGCCACGCAGCCGCGCCGTATCGTCGTGTTTAATCACCACCTGCCCCTGACGGGTCTCCAGGCGGTATACAGCAGCAATGTCACCCCCACTGAGCGACTGCAAATCGCCAGCGGGGGTTAATTCGATAGATTCCAACAGTTGGCTCAGGGTGGCATCCATAAGGCTTTCTCCCTGTACCCGAATGTATAACGGCGTCGGGGTTAGGGGCCCCTAACCCCGACGCGCTTAAGCTATGGGCTAGCTTATATTTCAGCCTAACCGCTTATCGATCAGGCTCTCTAACTCAAGCTGGTCGTCGTGGAAGCGGCGGATGCCATCGGCCAGCTTGTCGTTGGCCATGGCATCTTGATTGTGGCCCCAGCGGAAAGCGGCTTCGTTCAATGGCTCGGTAGGCTTGCCACTGCCCTCACTCGCTTGGATTTGCGCAGCAACGCTGCCTTCGGTGGCATCCAGCTCTTCCAGTAATGCAGGCGAAATGGTCAGCCGTGGGCAGCCTGCCAATGCAAGTACCTGCCCGGTATTACGGAAGCTTGCGCCCATTACCACGGTGTCGTAGCCGCCCTGGTTGGCACGCTGGCAAACGCCTTGAACAAACTTAACGCCCGGGTCGTTTTCCGACGTGTAGTCGTTGCCGGTCTCTTTTTTGTACCAATCGGTCACGCGGCCTACGAAGGGTGAAATCAGAAACACCCCGGCATCGAAACAGGCCTGGGCCTGGGCATCGCTGAACAGCAGCGTCAGGTTGCACTGAATACCTTCGCGTTCGAGCACCTCGGCGGCGCGAATGCCTTCCCAGGTAGACGCCAGCTTGATCAGCACGCGGTCACGTGACACGCCACGGGCATCGTACAGCTCGATTAACTCGTGGGCCTTGGCAATGCTGGCCTGGGTATCAAACGACAAACGGGCCGCCACTTCGGTGGAAACACGCCCCGGTACAACGGCGGAAATTTCACTGCCCATGGCCACCGCCAAGCGGTCAACGGCATGCTTGACCTGCTCTTCACGGCTGCCAACCGAGGCTTTTACATTGCTCAGCTCTTCGTCGATCAGCGCTTGATAACCGGGCAGACTAAACGCCTTGAGCAGCAGTGACGGGTTAGTGGTGGCATCTTGCGGCTGATAGCGGCGAATAGCCTCAAGATCACCGGTGTCGGCGACGACAAGCGAATGTTGCTTTAACTGTTGCAGCTGGCTGGTCATAAAATCTCCTTGGTATGCGTTTAAGCGCCGCCATGGCGTTGTTCAAGTGCTGCGCAGTAGCGCATATAAATCGGTTGGTACGCGGCCACTCGCTCAGGATGGGGGTCAGCAAGTGACTGCGCATCCAAGTGGACTAATCTTTCACACAACGTTTCCAGGGTTACGCCCTCTGAACGCTGGTCGCACCAGGCCGCCTGTATTGCGGCGCCAAGCGCGGCCGCATCGGTAATCTCAGGACAAATCACCTGGGTACCGGTAATGTCCGCGACCATCTGGCGCCAAACGGGGCTGTTAGCGCCGCCACCGATCAAACGAATCTGGCTGGCTCCGGCGGTTAAATCGCCCAACAATTCCAGCCCATAGCGTAGCCCGAAAGTGGCCCCCTCCACCACGGCCCGGCACAAATTAGCCTGGGTGGTATTCAGACTGGTCAGGCCAAGAAAGTCCGCGGAGGCGTCGGGCAACATCGGCACTCGCTCACCGTTGAAAAACGGCAATACGGTAACGCCCTCGGCGCCTATCGGCGCGCTGGCTACTTTTTCGCCAAAGGCTGCCAGATCCAAGCCAAACAGTTCACGCACCCGCGTGGTGGCCGAAGTAACATTCATCGTGCAGATCAGCGGCAGCCAGCCACCGGTGCTGGAACAGAAGTTGGCGACCATGGAGTTATCGCATTCAACAGGGTTAGCCGAGTAAGCGCAAACGGTGCCGGAGGTGCCCAAACTCAGCGTGATCAGCCCTGGAGTAATATTGCCGGTGCCAATGGCGCCCAACATATTGTCACCGCCGCCGGAGGAGACGACAACCTGGTCGCCAAGCCCAAGCTCGCGGGCCACGGCCGGGCGTACAAAGCCTACCGGTTCATGGGCTTCCAGCACCCGGGGCAATACCCGCGCCGGGTCTAATTCTGGGGCCATCTCGGCAAAAACATCCAGCTGCCAGCAACGCTTACGAGTATCGAAGTAGCCAGTACCGGAGGCGTCGCCCGCCTCAGTGACCCGTTCGCCGGTGAGCCAGAAATTAAGGTAGTCGTGGGGCAGCAGCAGGCTCTCGATGCGCCGATACGCATCCGGATGATGCTCGCGCAGCCAAACGATTTTAGACGCGGTATAGCCGGTTTGTAGCACCAGCCCCAGCTTCTCCAAACAGCCCGGCTCGCCGCCCAGGCGGGTAACTAAATCGGCATTCTGGGCGCTGGTCTCAGTATCGCACCACAGCTTGGCGGGATAGACCGGCACGCCTTCGCCATCGAGCGCGACCATGCCGTGCTGTTGGCCTGAGACACCAATGCCGCGCACTTGGCTAGCCGATACAGCGACTTTATCCAACGCGGCAAAAAACGCCGCTTTCAATGCGGCTAACCACTCCGCAGGCGCCTGCTCCCGGCGGCCATTTTCGCCCTCTTCCAAGCGGTGAGGACGGCTTGCTTCAGCGAGAATCTTGCCTCGCTCAACGTCTACCACCACTACTTTGGTACTTTGGGTACCGCAATCCACCCCGATATACATCACACTGTTCCTTTGGACGACGCCAGACCCTCTAGCGTAGCGCGTGCGCCACGTTCGTGCAGTGAACTAAGGGCCGCTAAATAGGCTTCAACAAAGCGAGTGCTGTCGATTAAGTCACCAAACAGCTCGCGGTTTTCGATAAAGGCCGTTGGCCGTTGGCGGTTCTCGGCAGCAATCGCCATTAACGGCGCTTTCAAGCGATCGACGATATCAATGGACTGGCCCTGCTCGTCGACCCCTTCAGCGTAGCGCGCCCAGCTGGCCACCACGGCGGCGCTGCGCTCTATTTCTCCACCCTGGGCCAACTGTTGGCGAATCACCGGCACTAACCATTTAGGAATGCGGTCAGAGCTCTCGGCGCAAAGCCGTGTCAGGGTATCTTTGATTTGCGGGTTGGCGAAGCGCTCAATCAACGTTAATCGGTAGGTTTCCAAATCAACCCCCGGTACCGGCTCCAAGGTCGGCGTGCCCTCTTCGCGCATATAGCCCAGTAAAAAATCAACGAATAGCGGATCTTGGCACACCTCATGGGCGTAGCGGTATCCGGCTAAATAGCCAAAATAGGTCAATGCCTGGTGACTGGCGTTGAGCAGGCGCAGCTTCATCAGTTCGTAGGGTTCGACATCCTCCACGACTTGGACACCCACTTTATCAAACGCCGGACGCCCAAGGGGGAAGTGATCTTCCAACACCCACTGGGTGAAGGGTTCGCAGACTACCGGCCAGGCGTCCTCTACGCCAAAGCGCTGACTCAGTTCATCAATATCCGTGGGCGACGTCACCGGAGTAATGCGATCCACCATGGCGTTGGGAAACGCCACCTCACGGGCAAGCCAAGCGCCTAACTCGGCGTCCCGCGCCAGGGCATAGGCGCCAAACATGCGCTTGGCCACGTCGCCGTTGCCTTGAATATTATCGCAAGACATCACGGTAAATGGCGGGATACCCCGCGCACGGCGGCGGGCGAGCGCTTCCACCACCAGCCCGAAGCTGGTGGTGGGCTGGGTGGGGTTAGCAAGATCGGCGCGTACCTGGGGGTTATCGAGGTCGAATTCGCCGCTCACCGGGTGAAAATTGTAACCGCCTTCGGTCACCGTCAATGACACAATGCGAATCGCCGGATCAGCCATCTGCTCGATAACTGTCTCAGTGCCTTCCGGTGCAAACAGGTAATTCACCATACTACCAATGACCCGTGGCTCATACTGGCCATCGGGGTGTTTGACCACCAGGGTATAGAGATAGTCCTGCGCTGCCAGTGCCTGCTGCATGCGTTTGTCGCCGGGCATCACGCCCACACCAACAATGCCCCAATCCAGCGCTTCGCCCTGGTTCATCAATGCATCCAGATACATCGCTTGGTGGGCGCGGTGAAAGCCGCCTACCCCAATATGTACGATGCCGGGGGTGAGCGTCTTGCGGTCATATTGAGATTTGGCAACGTAATTAGATTTGGCAACATCGTCGGTTAGCTTGCCCAGGTTGTGATTGTTAAGTCGGGTCATGGGACTCTCCAGCCAAGGCCTTCTTGGCGCGATGGGGTGAATAAAGGCAGGTAACAAGTGACGCTATCAATGGGTTAACACAAAGGGGCTAACACAAAGTACTAGTACTAGCGCCAGCGCTGGTCAGGCGTTAAACAGCAACTCTTCACTAATTGAGCATTAAGCATATCTTTGTGGTGGGTCCGCTCCAGCGCACCGGTGCGATCCTGGCCCATCTCAAGCCAGCGATTGATCAGTCGATCGACCAACACGACGTCATCAACGTCTAGATATAGCGTCCAATCGAACAGCGGTCGCAGCTCACGCCAGGGGGAGCGGTCAAGCAGCAAGTAGTTGCCCTCGACAATGACGATGCGCTGCTCAAGGGTGATTAGTCGTCCACCGGCACGGGCTAGATCCAACGGGCGGTCAAAAACCGGTACAGCTACCGGATGACCCCCTTGGCGGATGCGTTCGAGGTCACAGCGCAGCCCCTCTACATCGAAGGTATGGGGCGCGCCTTTTACCGGCACCTGCTGCTCGCCCAGCACAGCGTTATCGAAGTGGTAGCCATCCATGGGCACTAGCCCAGCTTGGCCCGGCAGGTGCTGATTAATGGCATCGCAGAGCTGAGCACTGCGATAGGATTTCCCCGCCCCCGGCGGCCCTGCCAGCGCGACCAGGTAGCGTGAGGCGCCTTCGGCGGCGCGAATAATCTGATGGGCTAAAGTATCAAGATCAGGGGTCATGGCCACCTCAGCTCATCCAGTTGCCGCCATCGACATTGAGTGTCTGGGCAACAACGTAATCACTGTCTTGGCTGGCCAAAAACAGCGCCGCACCGGTGTGGTCTTCGGGAAGCCCCATACGCCCAAACGGCACCGCCTCGCCCACCAAGCGCTTCTTCTCACCGAGCGGGCGGTTTTCAAAACGGGCAAACAGCGCGTCGACCTCTTCCCACATCGGCGTATCCACCACGCCCGGGGCGATGCCGTTGACGTTGATGCGGTGTTTGATGAGATCCAAACCACTGGATTGGGTAAGGCTGATGACAGCCGCTTTGCTGGCGCAGTAAACGCTTACCAGGGCTTCACCGCGGCGACCTGCCTGGGAGGCCATATTGATAATTTTGCCCCCCTGACCACGGGCCACCATCGAACGGGCAACCGCCTGCAGGGTAAAAAACATGCCTTTGGTATTGACCGCAAACTGCTTATCAAAGCTTTCCTCGGTCACCTCAAGCACCGGCGCCATATCAAAGATGGCAGCGTTGTTGACCAAAATATCGATACCACTGAAGCGCTCTATTACCGTTTTGACCATGGCGTCAATCGATGTCTGATCGCAGACGTTCAGCTCAACCCCCATCACTTTTTCGGCAGGCGCCTGTTGCTGCAGCGTCGCTAAAGCATCATCAATAGCGCCCCGATCGATATCCGCCACAACCACGCTGGCGCCTTCGCTTAAATAACGCTGGGCAATGGCTAGGCCGATGCCCCGCGCGCCACCGGTAATCACCGCGATTTTATTGGTTAGTTTCATCGTTATGCTCTCGTTAAGGCGAACAGCTGGAAGCCTTGGCTTGCCACTCGTCCACCAAGGCTTCCAGGCCGTGCATATGCTCTAAAATACGCCAGGCACCGACTTGAGTAAGGCGCGCCGCTTGATCAACATCCACATGGCTGGCGCCGACAAACCCAATCACGCACATACCTGCAGCACGGGCGGCCGTCACCCCGGCCACGCTATCTTCTACCACTAGACAGTCACGCGGCACTTGGCCTAAATGGGATGCCGCCAATCGGTAGAGTGCGGGGTCGGGCTTGGGATGCGCTACCTGATCAGCGGTAAAAATGGGCACCTCGCCAAACGCATCGGCCAACCCTGTGCTTGCCAGTGATGCCAATACGCGACTGCGTCGACTGTTGGAAACCACCGCCTTTTCCAAGGTAATGCCACGAATCGCCTTGTCGGCGCCGTCTATAGCTTTAAGCTCCTGCGCCAAGCGGGCCTCGATAGCGGTATCTACCTGTTCGGTGGCATCAGACGGCAGCGTGTGGGCGCTTAACGCTTCGAGATGAGCGAGAATAGCCGCCGTGGTCATCCCCAGCGCTTGGCCTAGTTCCTGGTCGATATTCAGATCGGGCAGCCAGCGGGAGAGATACTCCACCAGCGTACCTTCAGCCAGCGCCTCGCTGTCGACCAGCACGCCATCACAGTCAAAGATGAGTGTCCTCATGCAGGCTCCTCAGAAGGCGAACCGGGCGCGCGGTTATCGTGTCGGGTTAGCCCTGCCAAGGGGTGCTGTTGCAAGCTGGGCAAGGCCAGGCCGCCAGCGTCAAACAGGTGGGCGCGCTCGGGGGCAAAGCCGAAATGCACCGTATCGTTGACCCGATAGGCCACGTCGCCATCGGCCATAATCGTGATCAGTTCGTCGTCCATCTGGACATAGAGCGAGGTTTGGCCACCTAGCCGCTCCAGCACTTTGATCTCGCCGCTCAGGGGCCCCTGCTCTTCAAGCACTAAGTGTTCCGGGCGAACACCCAGCTCAAGGGGGGCGTTGGCCTCAAGGTGCTGACCGTCCACCGGCACGCTGCGTTCACCGCCGCCGGGCATACGAATCCCTACGCCTTCAGGCGAAACGCTGGTCAGCGTTACCGGCAGAAAGTTCATTTTCGGCGAGCCGATAAAACCTGCTACAAAGCGATTGCGCGGATGATGGTAGAGCGCCATGGGCGAGCCCACCTGCTCGACCACACCGTCGTGGAGCACGACGATTTTATCCGCCATGGTCATGGCTTCGATCTGGTCGTGGGTGACGTAGATCATGGTGGCGTCCAGCTCATCGTGCAGACGCGCCAGCTCGATACGCATCTGCACCCGCAGCGCGGCATCCAGGTTGGAGAGCGGCTCGTCGAACAGAAAGATGCTGGGGTTACGCACAATCGCCCGACCAATCGCCACCCGCTGGCGCTGACCGCCGGAGAGCGCTTTGGGCTTGCGGTCTAACAGCGGCTCCAGCTGCAGAATTTTGGCCGCCTCCAGCACCTTGGCGCGTCGCTCTTCCTTGGGCACCCCGGCCAGGCGCATGCTGAAGCCCATGTTGCCCTCGACCGTCATATGCGGGTAAAGCGCGTAGCTCTGAAACACCATGGCGAGGCCACGGTCGGCGGGGCCAACGTCATTGATGCGCTGTCCGTCGATCAAAATATCACCGTCGGTCGCACTTTCCAGCCCGGCGATCATACGCATCAGGGTCGATTTACCGCAGCCGGAGGGACCAACGAAGACCACAAACTCTCGGTCATTGACCTCAAGATCGATGCCCTTGATCACCTCGGTGTCGCCGAAACGCTTGGTAATATTGTTCAGTTGTAGTGTTGCCATGAGGAATATCCTTTACTTGACGGCACCAAAGGTCAGGCCACGTACCATTTGTTTTTGGGTCATCCAACCAAGTATCAAAATCGGCGCAATCGCCATGGTGGAAGCGGCGGACAATTTGGCCCAGAACAGCCCCTCAGGGCTTGAGAATGAGGCGATATAGGCGGTTAACGGCGCAGCACTTGAGGTCGTTAGGTTGAGACTCCAGAACGCCTCGTTCCAACTCAAAATGACCGATAGCAGGCCCGTTGAGGCGATACCCGGCAGCGTGAGTGGCAGCAGCAGAAAGAACACTTCCTGGAAGGTGGAGGCGCCGTCCATACGCCCTGCTTCAAGAATGTCTTTGGGCATATCCTTGAAGAAGGTGTAGAGCATCCACACCACAATCGGCAGGTTCATCAGGGTATAGATGATGATTAACCCGGTGCGGGTGTCGAGCAGCCCAACGTCACGGAAAATGAGATAAATCGGCACCAGCACACCCACCGAGGGCAGCATTTTGGTAGAGAGCATCCACAGCAGCGTGCCTTTGGTGCGTTTAGTGGGCAAAAAGGCCATGGCGTAAGCTGAAGGAATCGCAATCAGCAGCGCGAAGAACGTTGAGCCAAATGCCACCGCAACGCTGTTGAGCGCAAAGCGTGCATAGCCGGAACGCGCGTGCACATCCTGGTAGCTCTCTAAGGTGGGCGAAAAAATCAGCGAGGGGTCGGCAATCGCCGCTGTTTCCGTTTTAAAGCCAGTCAGGATCATCCAGAAAATCGGAAAGAAGATCACCAGCGCCACCGACCACCCCAAAAGTGTCAGCAAGATGCGCTTGCTTTGCGTCGACCGCCACCCTGACACCGAGCGTGGCGCTGCGGTTTTGGAACTTAATGTTGTCATCGAAGTACTCCCAAGACACAAGTGCCGGTCTAATCTTCCAGGTTCTTGGCTACCATACGAACCAGGAAGATCGCCACGATATTGGCGAGAATGATCGCAATCACCCCACCGGCGGAGGCAGTGCCTACGTCAAAATCCAGCAACGCACGAATGTAAATCAGGTAAGCCAGATTGGTCGTCGCCAAGCCAGGCCCACCGGAGGTGGTGACGAAAATTTCGGCAAAGATGGTCAGCAGGAAGATCATCTCAATCATGATCACCACGCTGATGGCACGCTTTAGATGCGGCAGAGTGATAAAGAAGAAAATCGCCACCGGCCCCGCGCCGTCCATCCGCGCCGCTTCCACCTGATCCTCATCCAGCGACTGCATAGCAGTGAGCAGAATCAGCAGTGCAAACGGCAGCCACTGCCATGCAACGATGATCACAATTGACGTTAGCGGCAGCGAGGAGAACCAATCGACAGCGGGCAGGCCAATGGACTCAGACAGCCACGCCAGCACCCCGTTAGAGGGATGCATCATCATGTTTTTCCACACCAGGGCACTCACGGTGGGCATTACAAAAAACGGTGAGATCGCCAGCACACGAGCGATCCCGCGCCCCGCAAACTCCTGCTGAAACAGCACCGCCAGCAGGGTACCGCCCACCACGGTAATCGCCAGTACCCATCCCACCAGCAGCAGCGTGTTGCCCATAGCGGCCCAAAGGGCAGGGTCGGTGAGAAGGTATTCATAGTTTTCCAACCCGGCAAAGCCAGTCATACCGGGCATTAGCAGGTTATAACGCTGGAAGGAGAACCATAGCGTCATACCCAGTGGCACAATCATCCAAAGCAATAGCAACGTTACAGCAGGCGCTTGAAGCGAAAGCGTCCGTAGCCCGCCGACCGTCCGGCCAGAAGCACGTGTTTTATTCATGGAAATACCTGCAGAAACAGTGTGGGGGCAATGCCTGCCGGGTTAGCCAAGGCAGGCACTGCGGGTCACATCAGTCTAGATAACCGGCACGCTGCATGGTGCGTTCGGTGGCACGCTGAGCACTGTCTAGCGCCTGCTCCACCGTGGTGTCACCGGTCAACGCCGCGGCAATGGTTTGGCCTACCTGAGTGCCGATCGACTGGAACTCTGGAATGCCCACAAACTGCACGCCCACATAGGGATTGGGTTCCAGGGTGGAGTCGGTAGGATCGGCGTCTTGAATAGCCTTCAGCACGAAGTCTGCAAAGGGGGCTGCTTCGGTGTACTGCTCATTGGCGTAGGTCGACTCACGAGTACCGGGGGGGACACTGGTCCAGCCTTCGGTTTCACCGACCAGCTCAATGTACTCTTGCGAGGTCGCCCAGGTAATAAACTCAAGCGCCGCTTCCTGATTCTCTGAAGAGGCTGGGATAGCTAGCGCCCAGGACCACAACCAGTGTGAGCCTTTGGGTGTTTCTGCCACGGGTGCAGGGGCAAAGCCTAAGCTGTCCGCCACATCGGACTCATTGCCGTCATACAGCTTGCCCGCGGCCGAGGTGGCATCTACCCACATCGCGCAATTACCGCGGGAGAACAGCGCCAGGTTTTCGTTAAAGCCGTTGGAGCTAGCGCCTGGCGGGCCGTAGTCGTTGAGCAGATCGACATAGAACTGGATAGCGTTGACCCAGGCTTCAGAGTTGAGTTCAGGGTTCCACTCTTCGTCAAACCAGCGACCGCCGTAGGTATTCACCAGGGTGGAAACAAAGGCCATGTTTTCGCCCCAACCTGGTTTACCACGCAGGCAGATCCCTGCTACCCCCTCTTCACTGCCGTGCAGCTCGCCCGCCCACTCACGCACCTCTTCCCAAGTGGGCTGATCGCTCATTTCAATACCCGCTTTCTCAAACAGATCCTGACGGTAGTACATCATTGAGCTTTCGGCGTAGAAAGGCAGCGCATGCAACGTGCCATCCAAGCTCAAACCATCGCGCACTGAGGTCAGTAGATCGTCTTCGTTATAGTCGTCGGGCAGGTTATTCAGGGGAGACAGCCAGCCGCGCTCTGCCCAGATAGGCACTTCGTAAGTGCCGATGGTCATCACGTCGAACTGGCCGCCATCGGTGGCAATATCGGTGGTCATCCGCTGACGTAGCACGTTCTCCTCGAGCACCACCCAGTCCAGGGTGATATCGGGGTGAGCTTCTTCGAAAGCCTCGGTGAGGCTCTGCATGATCACCATATCGTTGTTATTGACCGTAGCCACGGTAATTTCGGTTTGCGCCTGGGCATGGCCCGACATGGCAATGGCGGCCGCTAGCGTGGTAACGGGCAAGTGACGTGCGAGTCGCATAAAGCACTCCTATGGGCTGGTATTGGCATTGTTGTCGCCTTGATCTTATTGATCATCTATCGAACAAATGATCGTACGTAAGCCCAAAAAAAGCAAAGCCGATTAGCTTAGACTTTACGCTAATTCATTACCCCTAACGCATGTTGCAGTGCACCCACTTAGGTTTTAAAGACCTAGAGCGGTTTGAAAGCCCTAGAGTGCTTCAACGATCTGCCGAGCAGCCACTTCGTCAGTCACCAAGCCCTTCAGCCAGCCGCCGCGCAACGCGGCGTGAATCGCCGGGGCTTTTTCGCGGCCACCGGCAATCGCCACCATATGATGCTTACCAAAACGTTCCAGGGGAAGGCTGGTAACTCGCCGCGTAATCGAACAGTCGATCACCTCGCCGTCACGGTTCAGCGGCCAGCCTAGCAACTCCCCTACCGCTTTCAGTCCCAGCAGTTCATCCAGCTCGCTTTCGCTAATAAAATGGTCTTGAAACAGCGTGGCCTGGCGGTCGATGCGCCCAACGCCGATAAAGGCAGCTTCTGACTGCCGCGCCACATCGGCAATCGCCGTAAAGAGACGCTGGGCCAGCATTGCCTCTTTTTCAGCCAGCGACTCTGCCACCACCGGCGCGGGCAGTAAAAAGCGCTCACCACCGGTTTTATCCGCCATCACCATTACTGCATCGTAGCGGTTGGCCGAACCATCTCGGGCGACATTACCCACCAGCGACACAAAGCGATGCTGGGGCCGCTCAACACGACTAAGTGCTTCCACCGCTGCCCGCACCGAACGCCCGGTGCCTAGCGACAGAGTCAACGGTTCGATGCGTTCAACCAGCTGCGCAATGCGCTCGGCAGCGGCGACTGCCAGGTAGGAGGCGGCGCCGTCGGCTGCGTGGCTATCGGCAGGTACCACTTCACAGAAGGTCAAGCCAAAGTGATCACGCAGCGTGCTGCCCAGCGCCATACAGTTAGAGATAGGATGATCAATATGTACTTTGACTAACCCCTCCTGGCGAGCCAACGCCAATAAACGCTGCACACCGGGTCTTGAGACACCCAGTTGGCTGGCGATCTCATCCTGAGTCATTCCACCTACATAGGACATCCACGCGGCTCTGGCCGCCTGATCCAGCTTTACCTCAAATTTATCCATAGGATGGCTCATCTAACAGTCGTGGGTAAACGTCATAAAAGCATCATCATACAAAGCCAAGCCCGCGACCAGTAGTCGCCTATCCGCTAACATAGCCAGAGTTCAACGTTTCACACTGGATTGATCGTTTGGAGGTACAGTATGTATAAGCTCGCATTTTTTGTCCCCGTAGAAGATGCCGAAAGCGTTAAGCAGGCGGTATTCGAAGCCGGAGCCGGGCGTGTAGGGGCGTACGAAAACGTCTGTTTTCAAACCCGAGGCACGGGACAGTTTCGCCCAACGGAAGGCGCCCACCCGCACATCGGCTCGGTGGGCAGCTTGGAAAAGGTCGAAGAGTTCAAAGTCGAACTGCTCTGCGATGAAGCGCATATTCACGGCGCCATCGCGGCCTTGAGGCTTGCCCACCCCTATGAAGAAGTCGCTTATGATGTGTGGCAGCTCGCCGATCTATAATCAGACCTTTAACGTCTTACGCACTGCCAAAATAACGCTCGCGATCTTCTGGCGTTACCATGCTGATATGCAGCGGAAATTCATTGCGGGGGCGGTCGGCGTAAAAATGCTTGAGGGTGCGCTCAATAGTCATGAAGGCGAGCTCATCCCAAGGGATCTCATGCTCTTCGAACAGCGCGACTTCCAGGCTTTCCGGCCCGGCGCTGAAGCCACCGACTAATTCGGCGCGAAAAATCATATACACCTGATTGATATGCGGCAGGTCAATTAGCGTGTAGAGGTTGGCCAGTTCGACCTCGGCACAGGCCTCTTCACGGGTCTCACGGGAAGCGGCCTGCTGGGTTGATTCGGCATTTTCCATATAGCCGGCGGGCAGTGTCCAGTAGCCTTTGCGCGGTGAAATCGCCCGTTTACAGAGCAGCACTTTACTACCGCTGACGGGCAGCGTACCGGCGACAATGCGTGGGTTCTGATAGTGAATCGTGCCGCAGGCATCGCACAGGTAGCGCGGGCGGTCATCGCCTTCCGGGATGGCAAAACGTACTTTATCACCACACTGGCTGCAAAAGTTCATCGCATATTCTCAACGGCTAGTGAATAGAAGCCTCGACGCGCTTGACGTCAACGACCGCTGCTGGGTAAAAGAGAACAAAGTAACGGGATACCCCATGTTAGAGAAACTGCGTAAACAGCTGCAACAGCTGACTCCTCAACGCTTGGATCACATCGTGATGCCCGAGGCCGCCGTGCTGTTGCCGATTGTCGAGCGCCCAGCGCCTACCTTGCTGTTTACCCGGCGGGCCAGCCATTTGAGCACCCATAGCGGCCAAGTGGCGTTCCCAGGCGGCAAGCGCGAGCCCTTTGATAGCGACCTTTACGCCACGGCACTGCGCGAGGCAGAAGAGGAGATTGCCCTCGACCCCGCTCTGGTGCAACCCCTGGGGCGGCTGTCGGACGTTATTTCGCTGCACGGTATTCGCGTTACCCCCTGGGTGGGCATTATTCCGCCGGATTTACCGCTGATTGCCGACCCCGGCGAGCTAGACGCTATTTTTGAAGTGCCGCTAAGTCACTTTCTAGACGATCACCGCACCCATACCGACGTGATTACCGTGGATGGCGTTGCCCACTACGTGCCCAGCTATCATGTGGACGGCCATGTGATCTGGGGATTATCTGCCATGATGCTGGTCGAGTTACTGGCCGAGGGCTTCGGTATGCCGATTGATTTATATCAGCGCCCCCAGGGGCCGCTGCGCCACCACCCTGAGCGCAAAAACCGCCTATCGACACCCTCGACAACCGTTTCCAGTTCGGCGCCATCGAGATCCAACCAATGACACCCAGTGTTGCTACATCTTCACCTGCGCTTCAGCCCACGACGCAGGTCGCTCTTGTGGATGCGCTGGTTGAACAGGGCTGGTATGTGGGCCGCGGGGTTATTGACCTGGAGCTATGCGGCGCGCTGAATAATGAGCTTCTACACCGGGCGGCCTATAACGGACTGGATGAAGCGGGCATTGGCCGCGGTCAACAGCACCTGCTGCGTAAAGATATCCGCGGTGACGCTATTCACTGGCTTGATCGAGAAAGCGCTGCCCAGCGGCGTTACTTAGACGCCATGAGCGAGCTACAGCAGGCGCTTAACCACGCGCTGTTTTTGGGCTTATTTGAGTACGAGGCCCACTTTGCCCACTATCCACCGGGCGCTTTTTATCAACGTCACCTGGATAGCTTTCGAGGCCGTGCCAACCGCGTGATATCTACGGTCGGCTATTTGACACCGGACTGGCCCAGCGACGGTGGCGGTGAGATGGTGATCTACCACCCCGACGACCCCAGACAAGAGGTCGCCCGGGTGGTACCCGAAGCGGGCACCTTCGCCTGCTTCTTATCTGAGACCATTCCCCATGAAGTGCTACCAACTCGCTGCCCGCGTACCAGCATTGCGGGTTGGTTTAGGCGCAACGCATCGCTGGGAGGGGTTTTGGACCCAGCACGCTAGCGCTGCGCCATCGTTTAGCTAATCGGCACAATCTGGCCATTCGCTCGCTCTAATATTTCACTTACCTGCTCGTAGTTGACGCTGGAGGCATTACCCCCGTCATGCTTTTCAATTAAGCCAACTACGTTTAACAGCGTTTCCATACCAAATACTTGCTCATCCGTGGCGGTGAAGGCTTGAATGTAGCGATTCCCCTCTTCACCCCAGCCTACTTTGATCGGCGAATCGATAATATTGACCTGGGTGCCTACCGGCACACGCCAGAACACCGACTCGATATCTTCCGGGTGCATGCGGATGCAGCCCCGGCTAGCCCGCATACCAATGCCATCGGGCTGGTTAGTGCCATGGATCAGGTAACCGGGGATATCCAGCAAAATAGCGTATTCACCCAAGGGATTATCGGCGCCAGGGGGAACCACCGCAGGGGCTGGGTCGCCCCGCTCGGCGGCTTCACGACGAATCGACTCAGGTGGATACCAGGCCGGGTTTTCAAGCCGCATGGTGGTTTCGGTAATTCCCAGCGGGGTGTTATAAGCATCCCGCCCGATACCAATAGGGTAGGTTTCGACCCGCGGCGTCTCGCCCTCTGCTACCTCGGGGTAGTAGTAAAGGCGTAGCTCTGCCACGTTAATCACAATGCCGCTACGCGCTTCATCGGGAAGAATATACTGCCCGGGGATCGTCACTTCGGTGCCTTCTCCCGGTACCCAGAGGCTGGTATCCGGGTTGGCCATACGAATTTCTTCGTAGCCCACGTTGTGTGCCCGGGCAATATCCAGCAGCGTATCCTCTTCGGTCGCCGTGACGGTATACACTTGGCCCACCATGTTGCCCTCTTCAGGCAGTAGAAAATGCCCTTTGGGAAGCTCGCTGCTATCGGCCACAGCACTTGAGGCTAATAGCCAAGCGCCTAGCGCAACGCTGCTAACGCAGAACTGTTTTAAACACTGCAAAGGGTGGGAAATCATGGTCAGGGTTCTCCTTTTTATGTGACCTCACTTTTATCAAACCTTTTATCAAACAGAGGATAGAAAGCGAGCCATTTGGAGACGAATATGAACACTGAGCGAGGGCGGGTCAACTCAACAGCCTGTGGCATGACGGCGCGGGTGTAGGCCCATGAGGGCCGAACAGCAGTGGTGGTGTTACTTAAAAGTTTCACTTTAATGGTTGTATTTTTGAACGCAGCGACTAACCTGATAGTTGTCTTGACGCAGTGAAGCGCAAGATAGCGTTAATTATCCAATGCACTAATTCCCAATGCATTAAGTAGCTAGGGTAATTAACACACTTAGGAATAATAGTATCGGCATTGCCATCGCTTATTTTAAACGAAGCCAATACCGTCACTATTGATTTATTCGGGTTGCTACGCGGAGTCGTTAAGCCCAATAAAATCGCAAGGAGCAAGCAAAATGAAAATGATCAAACCCGCTATTCTAGGTACGCTCATGGTTCCAGCCTTTATGTTTGCCGCTGGCAGCGTAAATGCTGAAGAAAACACCACGACCATGGAAGCGACTTACCTAACGGAAACGCCAGAAAACACATTCCACGCTGACGCCTTAACCGGCAATCAAGTCAAAAGCAGCGTCGAAGATGACGAAGACATCGGCACCATTACTGACCTCGTGATTGGTGAAGACGGCCAAATCAATGCTGTTGTTGTTGGCGTTGGTGGCTTCTTAGGTATGGGTGAGAAAAACGTTGCGATTGAATGGGATTCACTTGAGCTGACTAAAGACGAAGATGGCGATGATTATGTCATTACCGTTAATGCATCAGAAGATGCGCTTGAAGCAACTGAAGAGTATAACCGTGACGGAGACGAAGACAAGTAAGCACTAGTCATAAGATAAAAGCCTTGGCAATTGCCAAGGCTTTTTAATGCATGTCATTTAAGATAACAAAGAAATAATCAAAAACCTAAAATGCGTTTAGTTAGCAAAATGGCTCGCGCACACTGTTTATACGCGAGCCATCTATGTCAAAACACAACCTATTTATAAGCAAAGTACAGCCTAGACAAAATTAGGCTTTCAGTTTGGCCGTCATGCTAATATCAGCATTAAGTACTTTGGAAACAGGGCAATTGGCTTTAGCCGTTTCCGCTGCTTCTTGGAATGCTGCGTCATCAGCGCCACTGATCTCAGCCTCCACGTCCAGGTGAATTTTCGAGATACTGAACCCAGCATCGCTTTGGGAAAGAGTCACTTTGGCGCTGGTTTCGATGGCGTCAGCGGTATAGCCTTTCTCGCCCAAAATCATTGAGAGCGCCATTGAGAAACAGCTGGCGTGCGCTGCGCCAATCAGCTCTTCGGGGTTGGTACCTTTTTCATCTTCAAAGCGCTTGCTGAAGGAGTACTTGGCATCTAAAACGCCACTTTCGGTTGAAACGGTGCCTTTACCATCCTTGAGACCACCTTCCCAACGTGCGCTAGCTTTACGATCCATGAACAACTCCTTGTGTGTGCGATTATGCATAGACATGTTATCAGACAAGGCCTAACGGCAGTTGCCGCTCGACCACCTAACCAGCGTAGCTGATTTTCTCCTGTTCTGCCGAACCCGTGCTTCAATCACTTCCATCCCCTTCTATTCGGCCTTAAGCTAGTTAGCTACCTAACTGGATCACCTCTTGAACGTTAAGGACTCGCCATGTCGTCGGCTGATGCGCTGCGCTTGATACTGCTCTCTTCGCTATGGGGCCTGTCATTTATCTTTATGCGCGTGGCCGCCCCCGAATTCGGTGCAGTGCCTTTAGTGCTGGTGCGCATGGGCATTGGCGCGCTGCTATTGATGCCGCTGCTGATCAGCCTGCACTACCTGAGACTCATCTGGCAGCATAAGGGGCCGCTGCTGTTTTTAGGGGTAGTCAATCACGTACTGCCTTTTTCACTGCTGGCACTTGCCACCACGCGCCTTGAAGCGGGCTTTACCTCGCTGATTAATGCCACCACGCCGATTTTCACTGCACTAATTGGTGCGCTATTCTTCGCTACCGCGATACAGCGCCAGCAGTACCTAGGACTTGCCTTGGCACTCCTGGGTGTTTATGTGCTCTCTGCCGATCGGCTCGATTTTGCCCTGGGCGGCGACGGCTGGTTCATTTTGGCCGTTTTAGGCGCCACGTTTTGCTACGGTATTGCGGGCAACTACTCAAAAACACGCCTTGGCCATCTACCAACCCGTGTGCTGGCCGCAGGCAGCAGCGCCATGTCGGCGCTGGTGCTGATGATTCCCGGCATATTGCTGTGGCCAAGCGAACCCATTAGCCCACTGGCGTGGGGCAATGCCTTGGCCTTGGCTGCGCTTAGCACCACGCTGGCTTTTCTGCTCTACTTTGGCTTACTCGCCAGCGCGGGCGCTACTGCCACCTCAACGGTCACTTTTCTGGTGCCGGTGAGCGCGCTGATATGGGGCTATCTGCTGCTTGGCGAAACGCTCAACCTTCAGATTATCGCCGGTATGGTGATAACCCTTATCGGCACGGCGATTGCCACTAAGCTGCTGCGCATTAAGCGTCGCGAGTCGCCGCCGCCAGTCTATCCCCCACACGAATAACGCTGCCTGCGCCTTCAAGCAGCGTGGCATTTTGGCCAAAATGCGCGCCTTTAAGGTTGGGTTGCGTATTGAGTTCAATCAAGGTTTTTAGCGGTTCAGCAGGGGCAGGCACTGCCGCCGTATGCTGATCGATGGTGGTGATTTTGCAGCGCTTACAGGGCTTACGTAACGCTAGCTGAAAGGTGCCGTTTTGCTGAGTCAACGTTGCCCAGCGATCTTCCGCCCACGCCTCGTCACTCTCTACGACGATATTGGGCCGAAAGCGGTTCATGGGCACAGGAGCATGCCCGCCTGCCACTAACGCTTGATTTAGAGCGTCTAACGACCCCGTAGTGGCAACCAAAAAAGGGTAACCGTCGGAAAAGTAGGTATGCGCCGCCCCGCCATCAAGGAAATCCTCTTCAACGGCACGGGTAAACTCGGTAGCAAAGCGCACCATGCTAAACCCCTGAACCTGCTCGCCTAGGGCGGCGACCAACCAGCGCGATACTTCATCGCTCTCCGGCAGAGCTTTGCAGTGGTCATTCCACACGCTGACCAGGCGCAAATTTCCCTCTGGCTCGGCCAGCGGTACGCTCATAGGCTCGACGTTAGGATGCGACAGCACCAAGTGCTCATCGGTCAGCGCGACCTCAACGGTGGCAAGCGCCGGGAGTTGGCGCTGGGTCACAAAACGCTGCTGCGCGTCTACCAGCATCCAGCGGCGATCCCAGGCTAGCCCGTGCTCTTGCAGCTCGCTTTGAGTCACGCTGATGCCTTTTAGCGATTTGACGGGGTAAATATTCAGTTGAGTAATCTGCACGACGGCCTCGCGACAAAAGTAAAAGGCTACTTTAGTCATTTACGCCGCTAACGGCTACTTGATAACGCGCTCTATAAGGTCATCCCCACTTCAATACGATAGCCCAAATCAACCACTGGGTCTGCTTCTCACCGCGAAGCCGCGCTAATAGCTCCCCCGCAGCTGCTTCACCGATGGCCTGACGGGGGGTGACCACACTGGCTAGGCGTGGTGTCATTACATGGCCTACATCGTGGCCGTGGAAGCCCGCCAGCGCCATCTGCCCTGGTACGTCAATGCCCCGCCGCTGACACTCGAAATATGCCCCAACCGCGACGTCATCGTTGGTGCAGAACAGACCATCCGCCGTGGAGTAGTCAGTGATCACCTGTTGCAGCAGCGCCGCTCCCACACTGTAAGAGGAGCGCTGGGTGCTCTGCAGGGTAACGGGCGTCAAGCCGTGCTCTTCCATGGCACGGCGGTAGCCCTGTTCGCGCTGGCGAGTACGCTCATCCAAACGTACCGCCAGATATATCACCTGGCGCCGACCCCGTAAGATCATCTCGCTGACCATGTCGTAGGCGGCTTGAACGTTGTCGTAGCCCACCGCCTGTTGTAGCGGGGGGCGGTGGGTGTCCATGATTTCCACAATTGGAATACCGGCGGTTTCCAGCATTCGCAGGCTGCGCGAAGTATGGTCACGATCTGACAGAATAATGCCGTCGACATTATAGGAGAGCAACGAGGCCAGGCTGCGTTCTTCAAGCTCGGGGCTATAGCCATAGTGAGAAAGCATCAGGTGATACCCCGCCGGCTCCGTCAGCGTTTCGATACCGAGGATAACATCGGCGAATACCTGGTTGGTAAGCGATGGTACCAGCACCCCGATAGAGTGGCTGGTCGATCTGGAAAGCAGATCCGGCGCACGGTTGGGAATATAACCAATCTGTTCGGCAATCGAGAAGATGCGTTCGCGCAGGCCTTCCGAGACCGTTTCAGGGTCACGCAGGCAGCGGCTTACCGTCATTTTGGTAGCCCCTACGTGGTCGGCAATATCCTGCAGGGTGGGACGTTTTTTCTTCAAAAAGTAACTGCCTTATTCAAGGTGTAAGCATTGAGGTCTTCCCTAAAGCTGACCCCAATGCTTATTTTTCCTTTAACTTACTTCCTTTAAATGGGCGAGCGGCTGGGCGTCGGTAGCGTGGCAGCAAATTGCGTAATGATCGCTTGGGGCGATAAGGTAATCGAGGCATTGAAGGCCTCCTCTTCACTGGGCGGTTCCAGGTCGGCCAGTTGACTGGCTAACATGGTATCGCCTTTGAAGAAGTGTCCAGCCCGGGTTTCAAGCCGTTCAAGCAGTAGCTCCCGGCTGCCCTCTAAATAGAGAATCTGCAGCGCTGGGTCGCCTTGCCGCAGCCGATCACGGTAGCGCTTTTTTAATCCGGAGCAGGCAATCACCAGTGACTCCCCCCTTGCCCGATACTCGGCAAACAGCGCCGCCAAGGTGTCCAACCACTCACTCCGATCATCGTCGTTGAGCGGCTTGCCACTGGCCATTTTGGCCACGTTGGCGGGTGAGTGATAGTCATCACCATCGATAAACGTGGCACCCAGAGTCAACGCCAACTGGTGACCAATGTGCGACTTTCCGGAGCCGGACACGCCCATCACCAAAATACGATGCGAGTGGGTCTTCACTGCGGCTCTCCTATTCATTACCAAGAACCTTAATTGCCGCGCACGGCGGTAAGATCAGGCAGCCAAGTCACGATGCCAGGGAAAGCGATCAGAATTACCAGCACGACTAAGAGCGCCACATAGTAAGGCAGCATGGCTTTGACTAACGACTCCATGGAGACTTTACCCACACCACAACCTACGTAAAGGCAGGTACCTACCGGCGGGGTTAGCAGCCCAATGCCCAATACAAACGCCATCAGTACGCCAAAGTAAGCGGCATCAACACCTACCGAAGTCACGATCGGTGCCAGCATGGGCGCCATGATGACCATGGCCGGCGTTAAGTCCATTACGAAACCTACCAACAGCAGCAAAGTCGCCACAATCAGCAGCAGCATAAACGGATCTTGAGTGATCGCTTGCACTTGGCTGACCAGGGTTTGTGGCACCATATTGATGGTAAGGAACCAAGCAATAACCGTCGCAAACGCTAGCAGCATCATCACCATGCCGGTCAAACGAGCAGTGCGAATCAGCATACCGCCGAGCTCTTTGATCTTGAACTCACGGTAAACCACCAGCGAAATAGCCAGCGCATAAAGCAGTGCCGCCACGGCCGCTTCGGTGGCGGTAAATACGCCGCCAATAATACCGCCAATCACGATGACCGGCAGAACAAGTGCAAGCCAAGCATCTTTGAAGGCTTTCCAGAGACGATCCCAGCGGAACTGCTGCACGCCGCCGCCATCCTTTTTGGCAAGAATATAGGTGGTCACCATCAGCGCAAAGCCAATCAACAGCCCTGGAATGATACCGGCTATAAACAGGCGGCTAATCGAGGTTTCAGTGACGATGCCGTACAGAATCAGCGGGATGGAGGGCGGAATAATAATTCCGATCACCGACGACACGGTATTGATTGCGGTAGCATTAGCTGCGGTGTAGCCCTGCTCTTTCATAGAGGGAATCATCATCGCACCAGTAGCGGCCGTATCGGCCACCGCTGACCCACTGATGCCGCCAAAGAACATCGAACCGGTAATGGCAACCTGCCCTAGCCCGCCGCGCATAAAGCCGACCATAGCGCCAGCCAGTTCCATCAAGCGACGAGCAATACCTCCATTACTCATCACCTCACCGACTAAAATAAAGAACGGAATGGCGAGCAGCGGAAAGCTGTTCACCCCACGAATCGACTGCTCGATCATAATCGACAGCGGAATATCTGAGAGTACCGCCATGACCAGCGCCGCCACGCCTAAACCAAAGGCAATGGGCAGCCCAATAACGATAGAGACCAATAAAATGGCCAGGAAAATCCATAGCATGATTAGCGCTCCCGCTCAGAGTGGCGAATAACGTTAAGGCTGACCCACATTCGCCACACCGCTACCACCGCAATAAAGATGACACACAGCACCAGAGAAAGGCTGATAAAACTCAATGGCACATCCATAATCGCTGAGCGCCCGCTTGAACGCGACAGCACTTGGTAGCCACCCCAAATCATTACCACCATTAGGCCGGTAATAATTAGGTGCTGCAGTAAATAGAGCATGTGTGCCAAGCGCAGCGGCAAGCGCCGTACTAAGGCATCAACGGCAATGTGCTCGTAACGGGAAAACGCCGCAGCGGCCCCGATAAACACCAGCCATATAAACAGCATGCGCGCCAGCTCATCGGCCCAGGGCAGTGAGTAATTAAACAGCGCGCGCCCTACCACGTTGCAAGAAACGGACACAATCAACGCCACTAAAATAACGCCGATAAGATACTCCATACCTAAGGTTAGCCAGCGGAACAGTGCAGGGCCTTGGCGGGTATCGGTATCGATTTCCAGCAACTTGCGATTGGGGTCATCCAGATACACCGATGGATCTTCAATCGGCGTGGGGGTATTTGGGGGTGTAGAGGAGAGTGACATAGGAGCTCCAGAAGCACTGACACGTTGGGCAGGCTCGATGGCCTGCCCAACGGTGCGCTAAACGTAAGGTTTAGTTGCTGCTCTCTTCAACGATCTTTTGAATGTCGGCGATCAGGTCTTCGCCAATACGCGGCGCCCACTCTTCATAAACCGGTTGAACGGCATCTTGGAACGCGGCTAACTGCTCGTCGTCCAGGCGAGTAATTTCCATTCCTCGCTCTGCTAGCTGATCCCGAGACCAGTCATCATACTCAGCAGACAGCTGAATTTCATATTCAGCGGACTGGCGAGCGGCTTCCAGCACCAACTCTTGATACTCAGGCGCCATGCGATCCCAAGTACGCTCGGAAAGCATCATGATAAAGGGAGTATAGACGTGGCGTGTTTCAGTGCCATAGTCCTGCACTTCGTTGAAGTTAGAGGTCAGGATGGTGCTCCAGGGGTTTTCCTGACCATCAACCACGCCCTGTTCCATGGCGGAGAACAGCTCACCAAAGGCCATTGGCGTGGGGTTGGCACCTAAGGCTTCCCAAATCGCTAGGTGTACCGGGTTTTCCATGGTACGAACGCTTAAACCGCGCACATCTAGACCTGCAACGTCATCAGGACTAGCCACCGATCGAGCGCTGTTCGAAAGCTGACGATAGCCATTTTCAGAGAAAGCGAGTGCTTTCAGACCGGTGCCTTCAAAGGCGTCCAGCATGTCCTGGGCAACATCGCTCTGCATGACCGCTACAGCGGCTTCACGACTAGGTAGCAGGAAGGGCAGATCAAAAGCGGCCAGTTCTTCAACGTAACCCGCGGTGGCTGAGCTCGACGGATAGGTCATATCCAGCGTACCGGTTTGTAGCATCTCCATCATTTGAACGTCGTCGCCTAACTGACTGTTAGGGAAAACGTTAACAGTGATGCGGCCGTCGGTGCGCTGCTCCAGAATCTCACCAAAGTATTGGCTGGATAGGTACTGCGGAGAGCTTTCCGCCAGGCCGATCCCCATGCGCAAAGTATGCGAGCCGTGGTCGCCGACTACCTCGCCTTCAATTTCAGGCGGATCAGAGAGCTCCGGGCTTTGGGCATGGGCCATACCAAATGTCAGGGTGGTCGCGCCGACTAAGGTCAGCGTGTTGCGCCAAATAGAGGTCATAGCGTTGTCTCCAAATACTCATTGTTGTTAATGACTGGGTTGTTAATAGCTGAGTCGTTAATAGCGATGTTGTTAATGGCCGATTCAATGAACGGCAATTTGTTACCGGTAACATTGAGTATGCGAAGGCTAGCTACCCGCCTTGTGCGTGTCAAAACAAAACTGCCAACTTACGACCAACGTCTAGGGATAGCCACTAACTGCTTCCCGCGCTACATTAGGCGATGTATTTCGGATCGGAACCATACTTGTGCAACCATCTTGTAGCGAATTAGAGCTCGATCACCAACTTTGCTTTGCGCTCTATTCAACCTCGTTGATGATGACCAAAGTTTATAAACCCTTGCTCAAAAAGCTGGGACTTACTTACCCGCAATACCTGGCGATGCTAGTGCTGTGGCAAAACGATGGCATCACGGTAGGCACAATGAGTAAGCGCCTACTAACCGATCCTGGCTCACTGACGCCACTGCTCAAGCGCCTTGAAGCCGATCAGTTGTTGAATCGCAAACGCAGCCACGAAGACGAACGCGTGGTCGAGCTTTATCTCACTGAAAAAGGCAAAGCGTTGCGCGAACAGGCGTGCCATATTCCAAGCTGTGTGGTGCATGCCAGCGAGCAATCGATCGAGGCACTGACCACGCTGAAAGAGGACTTAGTGCGGCTGCGTGATAGCCTGCAAAAGAACCAATAGCCTTCGATTTCTAGCGCAGGGCATAGAGATTTATTTACCATTTATATTGCGCGCAAAATAAAGCTGCGCTAAGTTAATAGCGCAGATTCATAATGAAAACACCGACAGGAGATACAGAATGACGACCACTATTGAAAACGTTGTTTATCGTGCCCACGCCACTGCTACTGGCGGCCGTGAAGGCCAGGCCAAATCGTCCGATGGCGCGCTGGATGTTAAACTCAGCACGCCCAAAGAGCTGGGCGGCGCAGGCGGTGATGGCACCAATCCTGAGCAGCTATTTGCTGCTGGCTACTCGGCCTGCTTTTTAGGTGCGCTTAAGCATGTCGCTGGCCAGGAGAAAGTAAAGCTTCCTCAGGATACGAAAATTGATGGCCACGTAGGTATCGGCGCCATTCCTACCGGCTTTGGCATCGAAGTCGAGCTAAAAATCAGTCTGCCCGGCCTTGAGCAAGACGTTGCCCAGCAGTTGGTCGAGAAAGCCCATGTTGTCTGCCCCTACTCCAATGCCACCCGTGGCAATATTAATGTCACCCTGACACTGGTCTAAGCGTCGTTACCTAGATTAATCATTTAGTGCCCACGCCACCGCTCTCTGGGCATGCAGAGCGGTGGTGTCGTAAAGGGGTACCTTGGTATCACGCTGGCCCACCAGCATGGCGATTTCAGTACAGCCTAAAATCACCGCCTGGGCGCCATGAGCATGCAGGGAGTCAATGATTGCCAAGTAGCGCTGCCGCGATACATCTTTTATACGGCCCTGGCAGAGTTCATCAAAGATCACCCGATGAATAGTGTCGCGCTCAGACTGATCGGGCACCACGACTTCAATACCGAACTGCTTTTCTAAGCGGCCAATATAAAAGTCCTGCTCCATGGTAAAGCGCGTACCCAATAGGCCAACGCGAGTGATTCCGTCAGCGGTGAGCTGTTCAGCCGTGGCATCGGCAATATGCAACAGCGGAATAGTCACTGCCTGCTCAATAGCGGGCGCCACTTTATGCATGGTATTGGTGGCAATCAGCAGGCAGTCGGCACCCGCGCGTTCAACGCTTTGGGCAGCGCTGGCCAGCATTTCACCAGCAGCGTGCCAATTGCCCTGCTGCTGGAGTGCTTCAATTTCGGCAAAATCGACGCTAACCATCACGATCTTAGCCGAATGGAAGCCACCTAGCGCTGCTTTTACGCCCTCATTTAAGGCTCGGTAGTAGCCTTGGGTAGATTCCCAACTCATACCGCCTAGCACACCAATAACACGCATCCGCCACCTCTTTGGAAAATGAACTACTTTATTATCAGGCTAAGCACTAGCTAACCCTTGTAGCCGCTTTGTCACCGATAGAACACTTATAGTGAGGAAACTAATGAGCGACAACACCTATACTCCCCCGAGCGTTTGGAAATGGGAACCTGGCAACGGCGGTAAATTTGCCAATATCAACCGCCCAATCGCAGGCCCTACCCATGACAAGGCGCTGCCGGTAGGTAAACACCCGCTTCAGCTCTACTCCCTTGCCACGCCCAACGGTGTCAAAGTCACCGTGATGTTGGAAGAGCTGCTGGAGAAAGGCGTAACAGGTGCCGAGTACGACGCTTATCTGATTCAAATTGGCGAAGGCGATCAATTCAGCAGCGGCTTTGTCGAGGTGAACCCCAACTCCAAAATTCCCGCACTGATGGATCACTCTACCAATCCCCCCCAGCGGGTATTTGAGTCTGGCGCAATCCTGCTCTATTTGGCTGAAAAATTTGACGAGTTCTTACCTAGTGACCCAGCGAAACGCACCGAGTGCCTCTCCTGGCTGTTCTGGCAAATGGGCAGCGCACCGATGTTAGGCGGTGGCTTTGGCCACTTTTACGCTTACGCACCGGAAAAGTATCAGTACCCGATTGACCGCTACACCATGGAAGTAAAACGCCAGCTTGATGTGCTTGACCGCCACTTGGCGGAAAACCGCTTTATGGCGGGTGATGAGTACACCATTGCCGATATGGCGATTCACCCTTGGTATGGCGCACTAGTGAAAAATCGCGTTTACGAAGCGGCTGAATTCTTGGAAGCCCATACCTACAAGAACGTTCTGCGCTGGACTGAAGAGATTGATGAACGTCCCGCCGTTAAACGTGGCCGTATGGTCAACCGCTCTTTTGGCGAGCCGCACGAGCAGTTGCATGAACGTCATGATGCCAGCGACTTTGAGCTTCGCACACAAGATAAGCTGGCTGATAGCGAGTAATTAGTCACCCAAAAAAGGGCCTACGCTTGAACTCTCAGCGTAGGCCCCGGTGCAGCATCAATACTCCAAGCCGAGTTCTGTTTAACGAGAAAAACTAAACTGACTCAATCCGCGAGTTATTCAACGCGTAATTCCAAACTCGATAGAAGTAGAAAATATACCCTAAACCAAAGGTGACCAGCGAAATCAACATCCATAGGATGATATGGCCGATATTGCTGAACAGGTTGATATCGCAAACCATTTTTCGCTCGACGCCAGTGCTGGCATCAACTAGCGATGTGCGATTGATGACAAACCGCGCAAACGAATAGGGAAAGAAAAATAACGCTATGCCAAACGTGATAATACTCAACACCACCCAGACAAGTAGATGGCCAATGATATCTAGAATGGAGAGGTCGGCTTTGATCTTCACAGGTTGCCCTTAGTATGCGTGGAAAGCGGCAGAGAGTAACACCGCAAGCCCCAACCGTGAATTATAAATTAATATAAATTAGGGAAGCTGTCGTTTACTCTCCCACCACTCGGCATAGGAACTGTTATGGGGCGCCAAACCGCCTTCATCGGGGGCGTCATCATCCCACCATACCGGGCCACGCTCTCCGAGGGCTTCTTTGGCGTTCTGCACCATGTTGCGGGCTTGGCGAAGCGCATCTTCATCGTCTTGCTGCTGGGCTGTCCTAACCGCCCGACGGGCTTTCATCAATGCTTTGATATGGGTTCGCTTTTCGTCTTCATCTAAGCGCGGGTCAGTGCAGCGCCAAAGCCGATTTTTGGCGACAAAATAGCGTCCATCGGGAGTGTGAGGATACTTGTTAGCCATAAGCAATACTCCTTTCCCGTTGGGCGCTTCTACTCACCTCATTTCACCTAACCGTTTAGAAGCGCTTAGATAGCGTGATAGAGCCGAATTTATCCTGCTCTTCCTGGCCGTCAAATTCACGTGAGCGCTGAACTGCCGCGTAAGTGACTTGCCAATCTTCCCAGGCCAGCGCCAGCCCTGCTGATACGTCGCCTACCCACTCTTTGCGATCAACCGAGTGGCTATTTCTAAACGTATTGCCGTCAAGCGTCAGGTTTTGCGCCATGTAGTAACCGTCTACGCTGGCAAACAGGTACCACTGCCACCCCTCTTTACCGGTCATGTGGTAGCGGCTACCAGGGCTTGGCGTTAGCGTAGGAATGCTAGGCGCCTCATCACCCCAGCGAACGCTATACCCGGCGCTTGCATAGGTGTAAAGGTTGCCCAAAGCGGCGCTAACGCTGGGGCCATGGGCAAACTGCTTACCCATCAAAGGGGAGCTATACCACCACTGGCGACGCATGGCGACGTTGACGATGGCTTCATCGCCAAGCTGGTTATCCCAACCGCTGGGGCGGTCGCTTTCGGTGATGCGGTGCACTTCGCGTTGAATGCTATCGGCAAGCGACGAAGGCCCTACCAAACCAATATCCAGGTGCAGGTCAGTCGCTTGGCGCCAATTGCCCATGGGCACGTCTTCGTAAAGTGAGATACCGCCGTAAACAATCCCGGCGTAGGGGCGATCATCTTCAATCAGTCCACGCTGCTCAATATTGTTTGGCGTATAAATCTGATGCACCAAACGAAAAGCTGCCATATCAGCGCTGCCAATAAGGCTATCGGGTAAAGCGGTGGCCAAGCGTTGCGTCCAGCTTTGTGCTTCCGGCTGAAACGTCCAATTGAGTTCAAAGCCACTGGTAAAGTGGCCATCATCGCTGCTGGCCATGCCATCATTTGCGTGCTTAATCGAGAGGACACTATCGTCGGCTTGTGCCAGCGTTGACAGCAGGGTTACTACAGCCACTAGCGGTAGCAGCTGCCATCGTAGAGGGGGGGTATCTTTCATTGCTCGTTCCTTGAGATTGTCCTGGGGAGTGTTTTTTGGGGCTGTGTTTTGAGGCCACTTTTGAAGAACATCAACAAACATTGTTGATTGTATGTAATTGTGCAAAAAGATAGCAAGCATACTTTTACTGTCTTCTACAGAAAAGAGCTAAGTCACTAACATCAAAGGGTGGCTTGTAGGCCACCCCTTCTGCTGTCATTTGTTTAGATTTATTAGCGTAGTCGACTAGAGTAAAGTTGGTAGGCTAATGACTTAGTTGAATCACTATCTGTCGCGCAGAAGCCACTGCGGAGTGATTTCATGTTGGCCGTTTTCATCGGTAATAAACAGCGATCCTTCGCTGATCATTACTGCCCAGTTAATCGCCCGAGGCAGGTCTTTAGCGATAATTGCTAGGGCCTCTTGTGGCAGCCCCGCCACATGCACATTTTTCAGTGATGCCACGCTGGGCAACACTTTACTCTCCCATTGATCTACCCGGCCGTAAGCAAGTAGCGACACGCGCTCTGCCCTACGTGAGCACCAGGTAATCCGCTCGGCATCGGGCAAACCCACTTCGATCCAGTGCAGTAGGCGACCGTCTAGGCTTTTCTCCCACAGTGCCGGTTCATCTACATCTGAAAGCCCACGCCCGAAGGCCAGCGTCTCGCTGTACCACAACACATAAGCAAGCAAGCGCGCGGTCATGCGCTCTTCGGTCTCTGACGGATGGCGAGCCACGGTAAAGCGCAGCGTTTCATACACCCCGCGATCCAGATCGGTCAGATTGATATCAACTTTGTAGGGCGTTGCACTAAGAGCCATGAAAATGTCCAAACGAAATTTGCGTCAGTGTACCCGATGGTGGGTGTCTCTGGTGAATAGTCTGACAGGTTAAGCTTTGCGGTGATCGTCCGTGACTGTGCCATTTTTCAGCGTATCGGCCTCGTGCATGGGCTCATGCCATGGCTCTTCGAGCGCGGCTTGATACCAAGTTTGCATTGCTGGCAGCGCTAGCAAGCGCTCGACATATGCCTGGGATTTCTCATGGATCGGCAGGTTGAATGTCTGCACGCGAAACGCCACAGGCGCATAAAACGCATCTACTGCTGAGAAGTGCTCACCCGCTAAAAACGGCCCGCCAAAGCGCTCAATCCCCTGCTGCCATAGCGCATCCAAGCGTGCCACATCGGCCTTAAGATTGGCCGATAAGCTATTCAATTCCACCCGCATACCGCAGTTCATTGGACACTCGTCGCGCAGGGCGCTAAAGCCGCTGTGCATCTCTGCTGTGGCTGAGCGCGCCCAGGCGCGGGCGGTTTTATCACTCGGCCAAACATTAGCGTGCTGCTCGGCCAGATACTCGATAATCGCCAGGGAGTCCCACACCGCCAGCTCGCCTTCATCCGTCACATCCACCAAGCAGGGCACCAAACCTGAAGGTGAGAAGCGAATGAAGGTGGCATGGCTTGCACCCAAACCACCCTCGAACGGCATCAGGTGTTCGTTAAACGGAATCTCCAGCGCTTTCATCAGCACCCAAGGGCGCAGCGACCAAGAAGAGTAATTCTTGTTGGCAATATAGAGATCAAACATGCAGCGCTCCTTATGTGGGAAATCGAATTAGCCGATCAATTAGGCAGCCACCTTAACGTGCTGCCTGAGCCAGTGTATTACCGCCTAATCCCATTAATACGCCACCGCCAATGCGCTGAATGAGCCGAGAGGAGCCATGGGATTTTTGTAACCACTCACGCAACGGGCTGGCCAGCAGCACCACCACAACATCCGCTGATGAGAACAGCACATTAGTGGCGATACCTAGCCAGAGCAGTTGCCACGCTACCGGCATAGCGCTCTCGGGCTGCACGAATTGAGGCAGAAACGCGACAAAGAAAAGCGCGGTTTTAGGGTTGAGCACCTCCACCAAAAAACTGTCGCGAAGCACGCGTTTAGTGGTTGCCAGCGGCACCTCATCATTATGGGCACGAATGCCCTGCTGCCATAGCCTCAGTCCCATCCAGAGTAAATAAAGCCCACCGATGATTTTCATGGCGATATAAGCAGGCGGAATCGCTGCAAACAGCAGCGCCAAGCCCAATGCGGCCGCCACCACATGAACGTAGCAGCCCATATGCACACCCATGACCGCTAACCATCCTGCTCGTCGGCCACGCCCCAGGGTTTGCGCTGCGGTATACAGCATTGCAGGCCCAGGAAGATAGGCAAAACCTAGTGCGGCGAGGATGAATGCGGCCCATTGCATATTGGCGATTCTCTTGAAGGTAATGGTTAGGTTTCGAGAATAAAACGGGGGTGACGTAAGCGCCACCCCCTAAATAAGTAAAGCTGGAATGAGGCATGGTTTAGAAGTTAGGTTTACGCTTTTCAACAAAGGCTGACATGCCCTCTTTCTGCTCGTCACCGGCAAAGCAGAAGGCGAACAAGCTGGTTTCCAGTGCCAGTGCACTATCCAGATCCTGATCCATACCATCGTGAACGGCCTGCTTGGCACCACGCACTGATTGCGGGCCGTTGCCTTTCAGTTGCTTGGTGAGCTCTTCAGCGTAGCTTTCCAGCTCCGCTTGCGGCATCACGCGATTGACTAGGCCGATACGTAGCGCCTCTTGGGCATCGATTTTGCGCCCGGTAGTCACCAAGTCAATCGCCATTGCAGGGCCAACACGACGCGGTAACCGTTGGGTGCCGCCAAAGCCGGGGATGACGCCCAGCAGTACTTCCGGCTGGCCGAATACGGCGTTGTCACTGGCTACGGCCCAGTCGCAGGCCAGCGCCAATTCGCAGCCGCCGCCAAGGCAAAACCCGTTCACCAGCGCGACCACCGGCACGGGGAGAGTCTCTAGGCGTTTAATAGTACGCAGCGCTTGGCTGGCGAAAGCTCGCGCTTCTTCGGGCGTTTTTTCACGCATTTCAGTGATATCAGCACCCGCGACGAAAGACTTCTCGCCCGCACCGGTAATCAGCACGGCGCGTAGGTTCGGGTGAGCCTCAAGCTCTACTAAGTGCGCTTCCAGTGCGGAAAGCACTTCGCTGTTTAACGCATTCAGTGCTTTGGGACGATTGATGGTCAGACGCACCATCCCGTCGTTATCAACCTTCTCGATGACTGCTTCGCTCATGGCGGACTCCTTATTTGATTTGTTATGGAACATTAAAGTGAACACCACTCAACCCTAGCGAACGCTTGGTTGAGTGGCAATCACTTCTTTACGCCGCACTCTTCCCTTCAGTACAAGCTAATCGTAAGAGTAGAAGCCGCGCCCACTTTTACGGCCTAGGTAGCCCGCTGCGACCATGCGCTTAAGCAGTGGACAGGGGCGATATTTGGGGTCGCCAAAGCCCTCTTGCAGCACGTCCATAATCGCCAGGCACACATCCAGCCCGATTAAATCCGCCAGTGCCAGCGGCCCCATGGGGTGAGCCGCTCCTAGTTTCATAGCGTTATCAACCGCTTCCGGCGTTGCGGTGCCCTCCTGCACGATAAACGCTGCCTCATTGATCATGGGCACCAGCAGGCGATTTACCGCAAAGCCCGGCGCGTCGCCTACCGGCACAGCAGTTTTACCCAACGCTTTAGCTAGGGTTTCAATCTCGGCCACGGTAGCGTCCGAGGTTTGTTCGGCACGAATCACTTCCACCAGTTTGAGCACTGGCACTGGGTTAAAGAAGTGCATGCCCACTACGCGCTCGGGGTGATCGCACACCGCTGCCAAGCGAGTGAGCGACAGCGACGAGGTGTTGGAGGCCAGAATAGCGGTGCTGCTCAAGCGGCTTAGATCGCGAAACAACTTCTCTTTGAGTTCAGGCTGTTCGGGTGCGGCCTCGATAATAATTGCGCAGTCGCCTAGGGCACTCAGCGTGGTTGTGGTAGATAGACGGGCTAGAGCGGCGCTTTTATCCGATTCGCTGATTTTCTCCTTAGCGACCAACTTACCCAAGCCTTTATCGATGTTCGTTTTGGCACGGCCAAGCTGCTCTTCGGCCACATCGTAAAGGCACACGTTAAAGCCACTAGCAGCCACTACCTGAGCGATCCCCTGCCCCATGGTACCGGCTCCTACAACGCCAACAAGTTGGTCACTCATGCACTCTCTCCTCTATCGATTATCGCTACACTAGGGTTATCAATGGTTTTTAGCTTCTTCACGCAGTACGAACTTTTGGATCTTGCCTGTCGAGGTTTTAGGTAGCTCGCTGAAAATAACCGTTTTGGGGACTTTGTAGCCCGCCAAATGTTCGCGACAGTGGGCGATAATATCGGCCTCGGTCACTTCACCGTAACCGACTTTGAGCTTCACAAACGCACAGGGCGTCTCCCCCCACTTCTCATCAGGTTTGGCCACTACCGCCGCCTCTTCGACCGCAGGATGGCCGTAAATGGCGTCTTCTACTTCAATGGTCGAGATGTTCTCTCCACCGGATATAATGATGTCTTTCGAGCGGTCTTTGATCTCGATATAGCCATCCGGATGCCACACCGCCAAATCGCCGGTGTGGTACCAGCCGCCCTTCAGCGCTTGCTCGGTGGCCTCCGGGTTCTTTAAATAGCCCTTCATGACGTTGTTGCCACGCATCAGTATTTCACCCATGGTTTGGCCATCCTTGGGTACCGGCTCCATGGTGAGCGGATCAGCCACGCACAGTGCTTCGAGCATGTGGTAGCGCACCCCCTGGCGGGCTTTGATTTTGGCCCGCGCTTCCAGCGGCAATTCATCCCACGCCTCCCGCCAGGCGCAGACGGTTACCGGCCCGTAGACTTCCGTCAGGCCATAAACGTGGGTTACCTCAATGCCCAGCTTCTCCACCCCGGCGATCACCGAGGCAGGCGGCGCGGCACCGGCGGTGGTGACTTTGACCGGATGATCGAACTGATGCTTATCTTCCGCAGGCAGGTTCACGAGGCCATTAAGAATAATCGGAGCCCCGCTGAAGTGGGTGACCTTCTCTTCGGCAATGAGCTGCATGATCTTTTTAGGATCGACGCGGCGCAGACACACGTTTACCCCGGCGTTGGCGGCAATCGTCCATGGGAAGCACCAGCCGTTGCAGTGGAACATCGGCAGCGTCCACAGGTAGATCGGGTGGTGGGGCATCGCCCACTCCATGATATTGCTCACCGCATTGAGGTAAGCGCCGCGGTGGTGGTAGACCACGCCCTTGGGTTTGCCGGTGGTGCCAGAGGTATAGTTGAGCGAGATCGCATCCCACTCATCGGCAGGAAGCTGGTAGGCAAAGTCAGCGTCGCCCTCTTGAAGCAGCGCTTCGTACTCCACTTCCCCAATGCTCGGGGTCTCACCAAGAAACTCCACATCGGTCACATCAATGATAAGCGGCTTGTGGGGTAGCTTGGCAACCGCTTGCTGGATGACCTCAGCAAACTCGGGGTCGACCAGAATGGCTTTGGCCTCGCCATGTTCCAGCATATAGCTGATCGCCTCAGCATCCAGGCGAATATTCAGCGTATTAAGCACGCAGCCGGCCAGCGGCACGCCAAAATGTGCTTCAAACATGGCGGGGATATTGGGCAGCATCGCCGCCACTGTCTGGCCCGGCTGAATGCCCCGCTTTTCGAGCGCCGAGGCAAGCTGGCGGCAGCGCGACCAAGTTTCGCTCCAGGTGCGTCGCGTACTGCCATGTACCACCGCCGGGTAATCGGGATAGATCGACGCCGAGCGCTCGATAAAGGTCAGCGGTGAAAGCGGCACGTGGTTGGCAACAGTTTTGGGCAAGCCTTGCTCAAAGATAGCGGTCATGGTCGGCTCCTGACTTTTGTTGATGTTTTTGAAAGCGTTCGTTTTAAGAGTTTGTTTAAAATGGTTGTTTTGATCGCTTAGAAACAGCGCCGCCGCCTCAAGAGGCGGCGGCGTGAAGCTGAAAATTAGCGTTAGTGAACCTCAAAATCGCTTAAACACTGTATACCCGCCTCAATCACGGCGCGCTGAGCACGGCCTACCGGCAGCCATTGAGTGATCGCAAATTCGGCGCTGCGCATCTTGGCCGTATAGAAGGGATCATCGCTGCCGTTGTTAAGGGCTGCTTGGGCACTAAGCGCCGCCTGACCCATTTGCCATGCACACAGCACGTGGCCTGCCAAAGTGAGAAACGGTGTGGCGTAGGCCTGCACCGCATCCGCACCGTTTTCAGGATCGCTGCCTTGTTCCAGAACCATCGCTTGGGTGGCTTTTAAATCTTTCAAGCCTGCGTCCAAGCCGCGGCCCAACGCTTTAAGTGCCGGGTCGGCGTTTAGCTGCTCCACGGTGGCGGCAACCTCATGCAATAGTGCAGTGAGCGCTTCGCCGTTGTCGCGCTGGAGTTTACGGCCTGCCAAATCGAGCGCCTGGATACCATTCGTGCCTTCATAGATGGGGGCAATGCGCGCATCGCGCAGCAGCTGCGCCGCGCCGGTCTCTTCCACGTAGCCCATGCCGCCATGTACCTGAATCCCCATGGAGGCAATCTCCACCGCTTGATCGGTAGAGAAGCTTTTGATCACCGGAATAAGGATATCGGCGCGGGCCTGGGCAGCCTGGCGGGCATCGTTACTTTCAGCGTGGCGGGCGGTATCCAGCTCGGCGGCGCAGTACAACGCCAGGGCACGCAGCGCATCGGTGCGTGAGCGCATGGAGAGCAGCATACGGCGCACGTCTAAATGATCGCTGATACTGCATTCAGCGCCGCCACGGGTTTTGGGAGAGCGCCCTTGGCGACGCTCCAACGCATAGGCAAAGGCGTGCTGGCAGGCACGTTCGGCCACGCCAATACCCTGAATACCGACTTTGTGACGCGCCTCGTTCATCATGGTAAACATATGATTAAGGCCACGCCCTTCTTCGCCAACAAGGTAGCCAATCGCCCCGCCGTTTTCACCAAAGCTCAGGGTGCAGGTGGGCGAGCCATGAATGCCCAGTTTGTGCTCGATAGAGGCGCAGGTGACGTCGTTGCGCTCGCCCAAGGAGCCGTCTTCATTGATCAGGAACTTGGGTACCAGAAACAGGGAAATACCTTTGTTGCCTTCCGGCGCATCGGGTTTGCGGGCTAGCACAAGATGGATAATATTTTCGGCGGCGTCGTGTTCGCCCCAGGTGATATAGATCTTCTGGCCGCTGATGCGGTAATGGTCGTTTTCAGGTACCGCGCGAGTGCGTACTTGGGAGAGATCCGAGCCCGCTTGGGATTCGGTCAGGTTCATAGTGCCCGTCCAGGTGCCTTCCACCAGTTTGGGCAAGTAGGTCGCTTTGAGCGCATCGCTACCGTGATGGGCCAGCGCTTCGATAGCGCCAGCGGTCAGCATGGGGCAGAGCCCCAGCGCCATATTGGCACCGTGAAGCATCTCCTGCACCGCACTGGCAACCACTTCTGGCAGGTTCTGACCACCTAGTGCTTCTGATACACCAATACCGTTCCAGCCACCCTCGACATAAGCCTGGTAAGCCGTCGCGAAGCCTTCTGGCGTCGTCACACTGCCATCGGAGTGGCGCTTGGCCCCTTGCTGATCACCAATCTTATTAAGCGGGCCCCAAATGTCACCGGCCAGTTTTGCGGCCTCTTCGAGTACCGCCTCGACCAAGTCTGGCGTGGCCTCTTCAAAGCCCGGCAGGCTAAGCGAACGGTGCGCTAGCAGCTCTTCAAGCACAAAGCGCAAATCGCGTACCGGTGCGGCGTAAACATTCATAGCGAACCTCGGGCTGAAAATTAAACAATTGTTTGAAAGTGTACCCTTGATAGTAGTAACACTCTCTTGCCCACACCATTAGCCCAAGGTATCACCCGCTATGATTAGCGTCCTCACCCGTCTTTACTTTCGCTCACTTGCTTGCTCCACATCATCATAATAAGTGATATGGCTCTCATCTTCCGCAGGCGGCCCTACCACCGGTTCAGCGGCGTCGACGTCCCATACGGCATCTGAGAGATCCTCCAAGTGCTCGTGCTCCAGTGCCCCCTGCATCAACTCCTCGGTGACCACCAGCTCAGCACCAGCAGCGGTCATTGGCGTAGTCGGCGTAAAGGGTGCCACAGGCACAGGCGCCGGGCGCACGCTACGCCGCCAGGAGAAGAACATAACAAAGAACAGACTTAGTGAGCCGAAGGCCCAAAACAGACCCGCATCGCCCATCGCGGTCATCACCGGAGAAATCATTAGCGGGCTGATCGTGGCGCCAATGGAGTTGATCAGCAACAGGCCCTGGCTCATACGCACCAGCGCCCCTGCGGGGGCGCGGTCGGCGGCGTGGCTCACCGCCACCGGGTAGAGCGCAAATACCCCACCGCCAAGCAAGAATAGCAGTACCGCCAACAGCGGCGTAGAGAGCGGCAGCCAAAGCATCGCCGCCGAGATCAGCACGCAGAAACCGCTAATGCCAATCAGTACCATTTGTCGGTCATGGCGATCCGACCAACGGCCAATCGGGTACTGCAGCAGCATCGCGCCCATAATCACCACCGCCATCATCTGCCCCACCTGACTGACACTCATGCCAATACGCTGTAAATAGAGCGGGAGCAGTGTGTACGCTGCGGCTACCACCATCCCAGAGCCTAAACTACCCATCACACCGGTGGGCGTCAGGGTGATCAAACGGTGCGGGGGAAGCGGTTCGGCGTGCTCCATAATCGGTGACACGCGAGGAATCATCGCCATAGGTAGCACAGAGAGCGAGGCCAGTAGCCCAATCACCATAAAGGGCGCAGTGACGCCCATGGCGTTGGTAACACCCAGCAGCAGTTGGCCCAATACACCGGCGGCGTAAAGTGAAATCATATAAAGCGCCAGCAGGCGGCCGCGAACCTTCTGGTCGCCTGACGTGAGCAGCCAGCTTTCGATAACCAGATAAACCCCAACCGTGGCCCAGCCGCCGATAAGGCGCAGTACAAACCAGGCCCAGGGGTCGAAGAACAAGCCTTGCAGCAGCACCGTGACGGCCACTAATGAGGCAAAACTGCCGTAAGCGCGAATATGGCCAATGCGCAGCAACAGGCGGTCATTCACCATTGCGCCCAACGCTAAACCGATAAAGTAAGCCGACGAGACAATACCGATGACCGTGGCCGACTCACCGGCAGCATCCAAGCGCACGGTAATTAAGGTGGCAAGAGAACCGTTGCCAATCCCGAGGATGAAGAGCCCTAACAGGGGCGCCAGCGCCATGGCTAGCAGTTGCCGCGACATGAAAACCTCGTCTTGCCTAAAAGTGGTGAAACAAAGGACTGAAAACAGGCGTAAAAACGCTACTAAGCGTGTTCACAGGAACCGTCATCTCACCTGGCACATCGAGTCAGGCCGGGATAGCGGCGCGCAATTATTACCCCAAAGGGGGCAAAGTCAATGCTTTTCTAACGTTATAATTATTCACGTTAGCGTTTTGTGTAGAATAACCGTGTCTGGCCCAGGAAATTCCACTACTAAACTATTCATTTGTGCCCACCAACGGAAGGTCTCCTCACTAAAAAAGCTGATATGGGTGGGGTCGCTAATATAGTGCCAGCGGGCAAAAGCCTCCGGCGAAGTGACGCGCTTGGTCATTAAGCCCAGATAGCCACCTGGCGAGAGCTGAGCCGCCAACTGCGTAAGCACCTTGCCGGGCTGCGCCAAGTGCTCAACAACTTCTGTGGCGGTGATAAAATCATATATTTGTGTCAAAACTGAGGCATCGGGGGCGTAAAAAAGGTCGTAAATAGCCATCGAGTGCCCCTGCTCTGCGAACATAACCGACAGCGTCGGCCCTGGCCCTGAACCAAAATCAAGACCGCGGGCGTTGGGTTCGAGCTTAGCTAACAGCGGGGTAAATAAACGCCCTAAAAAGCGCCGGTATCCCGTATCATGCGGCGAGTTTTGATGTTTATCGTATTCGGCCTTTTCTGCAGCGGCGCTTAAATGCTGCTCGGGGGGGACAAATACCAGCTTGCACGTGGCACACTGGTAGTAGTCACGACGCCGATCCCGGTGGTAGGGCGCAGTAGTGGGCTCCACACAGAGCGGACAGCAGCGCATCATCGTATTCTCTGGCTTATCGTTACGTATTAAGGAAGGTGGCATGCTATCAGGTCTGGATCATCTTGTTGTAACCGTGACCGATATGGGTCGCGCAGTCGATTTTTACTCACGTGTTTTGGGCCTAGACGTGCGCTATCGCGATGCCCAACGGGTCGATTTAATGCTCGGTGATACGGCACTTCGCCTACATCAAACCGACACCGATATTGCCCCCATTTCAGCCACACCCACCCCTGGCAGCCTGGACTTATGCCTGCGCTGCCAGCTGCCGCTGGATGAGTTCAAGCAGCATTTAGATGCGCTGGCGATAGACGTAGAGCTAGGCCCCGTCGCCCGCCAAGGCGCCACAGGCCCGATTGAGTCGATTTATCTGCGTGACCCGGACGGTAACCTGCTAGAGATTTGCCGCCCCTCTTCGCGTTAATGCTAAGTCTAATGAATCAAGGTATTATATATCGCGCTTAAATAGCGCGCACTGATGTGCCAAGCACCATCACCCACTTCAGCATCTATACAATTGAATGAAAGGAAACGTTATGCTTGATAACGAAAGTGAATCCCCACTCGACGGCCAAGTCGTAAGCGAAGAGCAGAGCTCCCAGCCCGACACAACCATGGCAATGGTTATTTATGCGCTCTATCTGGCCAGTTTTATCCTTGGTTTTACGTCGATTATTGGTGTGGTCATTGCCTATGTCTATAAGGGCAAAGGCCCTACGTGGCTGGACGAGCACTACCGCTACCAGATCCGCACCTTCTGGATAGGATTGGTGTACGGCATTATTTTCTCGATATTGCTCTTTGCAGTGATCGGTTTCCCACTTTTGCTGGCGCTAGCCGTGTGGTTCATTATTCGCTGTGTTAAAGGTTTCAAAGGGCTGCAAGAGAAGCGCGCACCTTCCAATGTAGATACTTGGTTGATTTAACGATGACACCACAGGGGGCTAATAACGCTAGGCTTTTTTCCAAAGCCAGTGCGATCAGTTGGCTGTGGCGTCAACTGTCACGCTGGCCGCTTGCGCGCCTGTGGCGTATTTCTTCGGCGCTCGGCCCCCTGGTTTACCGCTTTAATAAGCGTGAGCGTTGGGTAACCGATCGCAACTTAGCGATCGTTTACCCAGACCTCTCCATTGCTGAACGTAAAACCCTTGGTCAGCACAGTTTACGCCACTCAACGGCTACGATGTTGGAGCTGGGCCACGCCTGGATGGCGGAACCAAACAAGGTAGAGACCAGCATTTTAGCGGTGCACGGTCGCGACAAGCTCGATAACGCCCGCACCGAAGGCCGCGGCGTGATTGTGCTTGCCCCGCACTTCGGCAACTGGGAGGTGCTTAACTTTTGGCTCTCGAGCCATTTCCCTTTCACCGCCATGTACGAGCCACCCAAAATCACCGCCCTCGATCCCGTCATTCGTCATGGCCGCGAGCGTATGGGGGCAAGTTTGGTTCCCACCAACCCCCGCGGCGTTGCGGCATTACTTAAAGCGCTTAAACGCAGCGAAGCGATTGGCATACTACCTGACCAGGAGCCCGACTGGGGCAGCGGCGTTTTTGCACCCTTCTTTAGTCGCGAGGCTTACACCGCCACCCTGCTGCCGAAATTGGTCGCCCGCACCCAGGCACGGGTAGTCACCGGCGTCGCGCTACGTATTCCTGGTAAAGGGTTTGAGATCCATTTTCTGGATGCCGACGAGCGGGTCTATAGCGACGATGATGTGCAGTCTGCCACAGGCGTCAATGCCAGCGTCGAGAGTGCGATTACCTTGGAGCCTGCACAGTATCAATGGGAGTACAAGCGCTACCGTAAAGTAGTGCAGGAGCAGCAAAATCTAGCCAACTTCCGCGACTATCGTCTTTATTAGGCTGAAAAAGAGAGAACTGATGGCACACCCCCCTATACCCCGCGATGAGATACGCGCTCCGCAGATTATCTACGCGCTTTACTTAGCGGGTATTGTCACTGCCAATATCACCCTGCTGATTGGCGTAATCATCGCCTATGTTTATCGTAAAGAAGCGGCGCCCTGGCTGCAGCAGCACTACCGGTATCTGATCCGCACCTTCTGGATCGGCACGCTCTATGCCTGCATCGCCTTTTTGCTAAGCATTGTGATAGTCGGCACCCTGCTCTGGCCGCTGCTAGCGGTATGGCTAGGCGTGCGCTGCGTACTCGGCTGGGTCGATGTTCGCAAAGGGCTAACACCGGCACGCCCTAATAGCTGGCTTTGGTGAGTTAGACGTCATTCACTGCTGCCACGGGCGTAAACATCATCTAAACGCTCAATATCGTCCTCGCCCAAATAACTCCCCGACTGCACTTCAATCAGTTCAAGGGGTATTTTGCCGGTATTTTCCAGCCGGTGCAGTGCCCCAATAGGTATATAGGTGGACTGGTTTTCAGTTACCAAAAAGCGACTCTCTTCTAGCGTTACCTGCGCTGTTCCCCTCACCACGATCCAGTGTTCAGCCCGGTGATGGTGGCGCTGCAGCGATAAACGCCCACCAGGCTTAACGGTAATGCGTTTGACCTGATAACGCTCGCCTCTGTCCATGGCCTGAAAGCTGCCCCAGGGACGCTGGATCTGGGCTGCCGTGCAGGGTTCGCTACGCCCCGCTTGGGTAAGCGATGTGACTAGCTGCTTTACCTGCTGCGCCTGATCACGGTGGGCCACTAGTACGCTATCCGATGTCTCCACGACAATCAGATTATTCACGCCCAGTGTGGCCACCAAGCGGTGCTCGCCAAACACCAACGAATCCTGCGTGTCGGTCAACCACGTATCGCCTTTGGTAGCATTACCCGCCGCGTCAGGCGTAACGGTTGACCACAGCGCATCGAAACTGCCGATATCGCTCCAAGCGGCAGCCAATGGCACTACCGCAGCACGATCGCAGTGCTCCATCACCGCGTAATCGATGGAGTCTGCAGGACAGCGATGAAACGCCGCTTCACCCAAACGTAGAAAATCCAAGTCATGATGCGCACTGCTAACCGCCTCTTCGCAGGCTTCCAGCATATTTGGCTGGAGCCGTTTTAGTTGACCTAAGTAACTTGAAGCGCGAAGTAGAAACATGCCGCTGTTCCATAGGTAATCGCCGCTGTCGACTAACGCTGTCGCCCGCTTGGCATCGGGTTTTTCAATAAAGGCCGCCAGATGATGGCCGCCTTCCAGCGGCTCCCCGCAAGCTATATAGCCGTAACCCGTTTCAGCCTGTGTGGGCACAACGCCAAAAGTTACGAGATAACCCGCTTCTGCTAACGACACAGCCAGTGAAACGCTATATTGAAACGCCTGGACATCACCAATCACATGATCAGCCGGGAGCACTAGCAGTAGCGGGTCATCGCCAGACTGGCGCGCCAATAGCGCCGCACAAGCAATTGCCGGAGCGGTATTGCGGCCTTCAGGTTCAAGCACCAGGGTAGCGGCTTGATCCATTTCGCGCAGTTGTTCGGCCATTAAAAAGCGGTGACTATGATGGCCCATCAGCATTGGTGCTGTGTCGGTTAGCCCGGCTAAGCGGCTTAGGGTTTGCTGGAGCAGACTCTGGGAGGAGGTTAAGCGCAAAAACTGTTTCGGCATCTGCTCTCGGGAAAGCGGCCAGAGCCGCGTGCCGCTGCCTCCGCTTAAAATCACTGGCTGAATCATTCCTGCGTCCTTGTCATTGTGTTTGAAACGGTGACTGGCCGTACATCAGAGGCAACACTTACCCCAGCAGTCATTCCTGTTGTCACATCAGTGGCTACATCCACCGCTAACTCTCCAAAATCGGCCTGTAGCCAGTGGCGTAATTGGCTCATTCTAGGTACGTCGCGCGACTCTTTGAGTGTAGGCAACGTGCCAGGAACAAAGCCACGCTTTATAAAGGGCGCCAATAATTCAGGGTCGCCACTAATAATATGCACCGGTACTGCCGCGCTGGCATCGTCACCGGTAATCAACGGCGCGGCTTGATGATCCCCCAGCACTATCATCAAGGTATTATCATCCACTACACGTTCAGCCCAGCGGCCGGTGACTTTCACAGCGTAGTCTACCGACCAGGCGTAGTGATCACGAATGCGCTCAATGTCCTGCCACAGCACTTCAGGTGGGTCACCGGCATCCTCCCAGGGGGCAAAAATACGCCCATCGCCAATGGATGACCAATTGTCCAGTACCGGCAGAATCGGCGTCCATGGGGCATGGCTGGAGATCAGTGCCAATTGGGCAAACACCGGTGTCTCACCTAGCAAGTAGCGCTGGGTGTAATCGAGAGTGAATTGATCCGGCATGGTTACCCAGTTGAGAGCAGGCCCGGCGTAAGCGATATCTTTCGCTGCGGCAATTTCATCGAAACCGTAGGCCTCCCCTTCCGGCCACGCCAGGGTAATGGCGGGCATCACACTGAGGGTTCGCTGACCAGTGGCACGAAAATCATCGATCAAAGTGGAGTGGCCGCTGTCCAACATCAGCTGATACCACAGCTGGTTGTCGATCCAGCGGCCGCTGAGGGCTGTCGCGTGGGCTAGCCATGACTGCCCACCACGAATGGGTGAGGCCAACATGCCAGAGACCACGTGGAGGTTATGCTCCCCCAGGCGCTGTTGCATCTCGGCTAGAGTAGGCAGTAGAACGTCGGAGTAACGTGGGTTTTCCAGCGCCGAGATACCGTAGGACTCAATAAAGGTGAGCAGTACATTGCGCCCCGCCAATCCCGGCAGTGGTCGCGCCTCCATGGGTGCGGCCTCCAGCTGTGCAGTAAAGGCGAGGCGGGCGGCGTGGGTATCGGTAATTTGCTGCCACTGAAAACGCGTGGTGTCCACCGCTGGCAAGCGCGCGCTTTCTATCAGCCGTACTCCATTGAGTTCAAGCGCCGCGCCGGTAGTGGCAGTGACCAACAGCGTTAACGCGACCACGCCAGGCAGGCGCTTAACAGAGTTGGCAACGGGTGGCATCATCAGGCGTGCCAAAACCAGAGTGATGGCTATCAGCAGGGCAACCCCCAGCAGCATTGCGCAAACTGCCAACAGTTGACCTACATTACCTACTAGCAGGTGATAAATTGAGCGCAGCAAAGGTATATCAAGATAAAGATTAAGTGGCCGGGCAAAGGCCATTTGAGTGGCGGCTGCGCCTAGATTCGCGGCGGTTGCCAACATCACCCAACTAACGAGTCCGATGGACACTATGCGGCGCGCTTGGCCGACGGGGAGCAGCAACATGAGCGGCGCAATGATAAGCGCCTCCCAAGCGAGCAAATATGAGCTGATCTCGCCAAAACGCCACCAGAGCGGCGCGATGAGTAAGAAATTCAGCGTTAGAAGCATTAGTAATAATCGACTCATCGCATCCCCATAGGTGCCTACTTTAGCTTACAGTGTCAAAGGTATAGTCTGTCAGCGCTTGGTCTCGTTGAGTAGCTGTACCCAATCGCAAGATAAGAGAGCAAGGAATAAGGCTGCTGAAAAGCGCAATAATCATGTACTGTAATATTTTATCGTATAGTTGTTGTGTAAAAATTTCACGCTTTGCTTGGCTTTAGGCCATGCGCTTTGCAGGCCCTCACCGGAAAGGATTTCGCCCATGCGTTGTAATCAAGTTGGTAGGAAGCCGGTTGCCAAGTGGCGGCCTGGCAAATGGATAGTGTTAATTGGCTGCGCGCTGACCTTGCCAGCGTTGGCCGCAGACGATGCGCACTTCAGGCAGGTTATTGAACGCGCCAAACAGCTTGCTCAAGAAACCTACCAAGCCCCGGAAGAGACCTTACCAGAGGTATTGCGTGAGCTTGATTACGATACCTACCGGCAAATTCGCTTTGATCCCGAACACGCCTACTGGAAAGACGAGAGCCCTTTTAACCTACAGTTATTTCATAGCGGCTTTCTGTTTCAAACCCCGATTGCCTTGAACGTTATCGAAAACGACACGGTAACGCCCCTGCCCTTTTCAGCAGAGGACTACACCTACGATGGCAATGCCGCCGCACTGAAAGAGCAAGACTTAGCCGGCAGCGGCCATGCGGGGTTTCGTCTCCACTACCCTCTTAACAGCAATGACTACTCCGACGAATTTGGTGTATTTCTCGGTGCCAGCTACTTCCGCATTGTGGGGCGTGACCAGGCTTACGGACTCTCTACCCGCGGGCTGGCGATCGATACCGCCTCGCCAGATGGCGAAGAGTTCCCGGCATTTCGCGAGTTTTGGCTCTATAAACCCGAGGCTGATGCCGAACAGATTGAACTGCTGGCGTTAATGGATAGCCCCTCAGTCAGCGGCGCCTATCGCTTTGTTATCCAACCCGGTGAGAATACTCAGGTCGAGGTCGAAGCGGAGCTGTTTGCCCGGCAAGATATTACCAAGCTGGGCGTTGCACCGCTCACCAGTATGTTCACTTATGGTGAGGCAAGCCGCGAGCGGCCGGACGATTTTCGTCCACAGGTGCACGACTCCGACGGCCTACTGATACATGCCGGTAGCGGTGAGTGGATCTGGCGCCCGCTGAGTAACCCATCTCACCTGCATACATCCGCCTTTGTAGACGACTCCCCTCAAGGCTTTGGATTAATGCAACGGGAACGGGATTTTAACCGCTATTTGGATACCGAAGCCCAGTATCACCGTCGCCCCAGCCAATGGGTTGTCCCGCTGGATGATTGGGGGCCGGGCCACGTGGAACTTGTCGAAATCCCTACCCCCGATGAGACTCACGACAATATAGTCGCCTACTGGGTGGCGGACGACACCCTGGATGCCGGCGAATCGCGCCGCCTGCACTATCTCACTCACACGCTGAACACTCAGCCTGATGCGCACAATCTTGGCCGCGCCATTCGCACTCGTCATGGCAATGCGGCGGTGCCGGGGCAAGCGGACTCTACCTCACAAGGCCAGCGCCAGTTTATTGTCGACTTTCAGGGAGGTGCCTTAGAGGAGCTCACCGCTGACCAGCCCGTCGAGTTAGATATTAGCGCCCAACACGGCGAGGTACTGCTCCCCCAGGTCACCGCGCTGCCCAACAATGGCTGGCGAGCCAGCTTCCGGCTACCCGCCAGCGATCAACCCAGCGATGTTCGCCTAAGGCTCACCTTAAACGGCGAACCAGTTAGCGAAACCTGGAATTACGTGTGGTATCCCGATGACGAATAGCACTTATCAAGCCAACCTTATCTCGCCAGCGCCTGTGTGGATCAAGGCACGTCCATTCAGAGAGCCCAACTAATGCGGCGCATGGCGCTACGACGACTGCGCAGCGCGGGTGGGCTAGCCCGCTCGCTGTTTATTTATTGGCGGCCTGGGCGTCAGCGTGGCCTGCAGCGCCTCTATCAGCCTTTCATACAACCCGGCACCGTTGCCTTTGATATTGGCGCGCATCTAGGCGACCGTAGCGCAGCTTTTCATGCGCTCGGCGCCAAGGTGGTGGCGCTGGAGCCCCAGCCCGACCTCGCCAAATGGTTTAAACGCCTGGTAAAACCGCCGACCATTACCCTGCTGCCGATGGCGGCGGGCCCTACGGTGGGCTTTGCCGAGATCGCGATCAGCCCCAGCAACCCGACCCTTTCCACCCTGGCCACCGAGTGGCGGGAGCAGATCGGCGAACGCAACGCAGGCTTTAGTCAGGTACGGTGGGAGCAGCGTTTACGGGTGCCAGTGACCACGCTGGATGCGTTAATTGACGAGTATGGCGAACCCAGCTTTATAAAAATCGACGTTGAAGGCTTTGAGGCGGAGGTTTTGGCGGGGCTAAATTGCCCGGTGGCCGCGCTGTCGGTGGAGTTTGTGGCAGGTGCCCTGGAAATAAACGACGCCTGCGTGAACCACTTAAGCCGCCTTGGCGAGTACCGCTACAACGTGGTAGCTGGTGAGCAGCGCCACTTTCGCTGGGCCGAGTGGCAAACGCCACAAGCGGTTAGCGAGTGGCTAAGCGCAGGGGCCGAAGGATTGCCTTCCGGTGACCTATACGCCTGCCGCTCGGATCATCGATTACTTCTGAATGATGCTTAATACCTAAAGGCTTCTCATTTTATGATTCACCACTGGCAAACCCTAACCGCTCCGCAGTTAGCCGAGTTCGCCCAATGCGACCCGGTAGCGGTGCTGGTACTCGGCGCCATTGAACAACACGGCACTCACCTCCCCTTGGCCACCGACTTGACCATTGGCGAGGGCCTGCAAGCCGCGATGCTGGAGGCGCTTGATCCGAACCTTAATGTCATCTGCCTGCCCGCCATTGCCGTCGGAGCAAGCGATGAGCACGCCAGTTTCCCCGGCACGCTTAGCCTGCCAGCACCGCTGGCCATTGCCACATTAGAGGCTTATGGGGATAGCCTGGCTCGCGCCGGCATACGCCGACTGGTGCTGCTTAACAGCCATGGTGGCAATAAGGCGGTGATGGATTTGGCAGGCTTAACCCTACGGCGGCGGCATAGCATGCGCGTGGTAAAAGCGACCTATACCCGACTACCACCGTTAGAGGGTGCCATTAATGCGGAAGAGTTGCGCTACGGCTTACACGGGGGACTGCTCGAAACTGCGATGATGCGCTATTTAGCGCCCGCGCTGGTGCAGTTGGACGGCTACAAGGCCACCCCGCCTGCAGCGCCCCAAGGCGATGCATTAGTGAGCGCAGAAGGTGCTGCAGCTGTTGCCTGGCTGGCAGAAGACTTAAGCATCCAAGGTGTGGCGGGCGATGCCAGCCAAGCCAGCGCTGAACTAGGCGAACGGCTGGTTCAGCACTATGCCCGCCAACTAGCGGCCGTAGTGACGGAAACCGCCCACCTACCACCGCTAACCAACCAAACTCGCTGCACAAGTGGGAGACAGCTTTAGCCCGCGACCGTTTTGCGTTTAACGCTGGCCACTGAGCACATCTTCCAAAAAGTGCCCACCTCGGGTCGCCTTGGCATTTAGATAGCGCTGGTTGTGATCGGTAACGCTGCCGTACAGCGCCTGGCGTGATACCACTTCAATACCACCCTGGCGCAACGCTTCCATCTTCAAGGGGTTGTTGGTCAGCAGCTGCACCTGGTCGATGTTGAGCGCATTGAGCATATCCACCGCCACCGCATACTGGCGCTCATCGTCACCAAAACCGAGCACTTGATCCGCATCCACAGTATCCAGGCCACCATCCTGTAAGGTGTAGGCGCGTAGTTTATTGGCTAAGCCAATGCCCCGGCCCTCTTGAGCCAAATAGAGCAGCACACCGCCACCCATGGCTTGAATATCCGCCACGGCGTTGCGTAGCTGCTCGCCGCAATCGCAACGCAGACTGCCGAACAGGTCACCGGTTAAACACGCCGAGTGCAGGCGTAGCGGCACCGCGCCTTCCCAGCGCTCCGGTTTACCGATCACCACAGCAACGTGCTCACGCAGGCCGTCCGGCTCACGGAAAAGCACAAAGCGGCTGTCGGCAGCATCCTCGAGGGGGATATTCGCTTCGCTCACCCGCTTGAGCATGCCCGGCGCCCCGGCAAGGCATTGTGTAGCGTCTTCAGCGCTGACTTGCAGCAGGCGTCCTTCTGCCAACTGTTGCTCAATGGTCGCTGTAGCCTCTTGGCTAACAAAAGCGCAGAGCGCTGCGGGAATCAGCAGGGCTCTGCGCATCAGCGTCACGGCGCCTAGTTCGGCTATTCCGGCGGGCTTTAACCCGCTCAGTAACCCACCCGCAGGTTGTGAAAGCGTTTCCGCCGTGGCCAAGCCATTCAGCTCATTGGTGCTAATGTGAGCTACCAGCGGTAGGCTGGCGGCCTCGGCGGACAAGTTCATGCCCATCGCCGTCAGGCGGTGACGAGTAAGCACCAGCGAAGGCCGCTCGCCTGCTAGCAAAGCCAGCGCTTCGACCGATTCACTGCCTTCCAGCGCCTGCACGAGCAAACGCTGCCCACTGGCATTCACCACCACTGGCAATCCACGACGGATGTCGAAAATAGCGCGTTCAATCTGGTACATGTAGGCCTCCTGGCTTCCTTACGAGAGGGATGGCGTATGCTTGCTCTAAACAACTTGCTCTCAACTGACGAGAGCCCGCATGATGAAGCGGATTTTTTAGCACGGAGGCGTCATGCCCGAATCCCATGTCAACATTATCGCGCTGTCTGATGCTTGGGAATGGCTGTTGGCGTTGCGTCATCGGCGCTCTTGCGATGTGGCGATCACCTTGGCGCCAACCGGCGAGTGGCAAACGGCTAAAGCGATCACCGCTGAGGCGCGAGAGCTGCTCAATTGCCTGACCCCGCTGGCCAGTCGACCGGCGTGGGTGGTGGCGCAGCTGGGACAGAGTATGGATGGCCGCATTGCCACGGAAAGCGGCCACTCCCACTACATCAACGGCCATGAAAGTTTGGTTCACCTGCATCGTCTGCGCGCTTTGGTCGACGCAGTGGTGGTCGGCGCGGGTACCGCCAGCGCCGATAACCCGCAGCTGACCGTGCGCCATGTTAGCGGCACTAACCCGACGCGGGTGGTGCTGGATCCACGCGGCCGCATTCCCAGCGACTTGGCACTGCTGAACACCGATAGCGCCCCGACGCTGCATATCGTGGGGTCTGACGTAAGGTCTGAGCTGCAGGCAACGACGAGCCTGGCCCACGTTGAACGTTGCGTACTGCCCCTGAACGCCAGCGGTCAGTTCGCTCCCCATGGTGTTGTCACCCTGCTGGCCAAGAAGGGCCTGCCGCGGGTGTTGATAGAAGGCGGCGGCATTACGGTGTCTCAGTTTATCGAAGCGGGAACCGTTGATCGACTGCATCTGCTGGTCGCCCCGCTGCTGATCGGCTCCGGTAGGCCAGGGCTGCAAATGACGCCCATCGAGACCCTTGAGAGTGCGCTGCGCCCGCCCGCGCGAACTTTCCGCTGCGGTGACGATACGCTGTTCGATCTGCGACTGCGGGATACTACCGCCTGAAGGTTGCGCTTTTTCACGACGACTCAGCGCCACCCAGATACCCGGTAGGCTCGCCAGCAACACCAGCACCCCGTAAGCCAATGACACCGCCACGCCTTGAGCGGGTGGCAGGCCGACCAGCGCCCAGACCCCGGCAGCGGCGCCTTCACGCAATCCCCATCCGGCTACCGAAAATGGGATCAGCATGGCCAGTAGCAGTACCGGTGTCAGCGCCAGCACTTGCAGCGACGGTAGCTCAACGCCAATCGCCCGAGCCGCACAGACCATTACCAGACCATAGCTCAACACAATCACCAGAGACGAAAGCAACTGCTGGGGCCACACGCCGTGCCGCAACAAACCACGCCTTACATCGCGCGCCAGGGCTTGGCACCAGCTCGGCAGCCTTGTCAGCCCATGGCTAAAACGTTGGCGCAGCAGCAGGCCGCTGGCGATGAGCGCCGCAAGAGCGGCGAATGCGCTTAACCCCACCGCTGTGATCACTGACTCACCCAGCGCGGCATGCCAGAGCGGTGAGAAAAGCAGCGCGGTTAGCGTTAGCATCACCACGGCGACCTGCCCCGAGGCGCGCTCAATAATCACCGCTCGCCAGGCGCGCCCCCTAGACTGCGCTTGAGTGGCATGGCGGTGCGCCCGCCCGGCGTCGCCTAATACACCGCCGGGCAACAGCTGATTGACCAGTAGGGCCAGGTAGTACTCCCGTAGCGCGTAAGCAAACCGCAGCGGTACATCAATAAGACCCGCGGTAAACTGCCAGCGCCAGGCGCAAAGCATGATCTGTAGCGTGCTGATGGCTAACGCCAGCACGACCCACTCCGCGGAGAAACGTTGCACCTCCGCCACAATCGCCTGGGGCTCCACCCACAACGCCACCGCACCCAGCAACGCTATGCTGACCACCATGCGGCGTAGCCATGGGCTTCTCCGCGCCAGCTTTTTATAACAAGCCCCCAGTCGAGTGAACATACCTTGATCCGGCCCCATAGGATTAGGCCTCTTCCCTGGGGTTGGCAAACAGAGGCGTAGCAAACAGGTCGCGGTGCCCCACCCAAATACCCAGTTCGCCATTGGCCACCGCTTGCTGGCGCTGCTGTAACCAGGTGGCAATACGCGCCGCCGCTTCTGGGGCTTGCTCGGTGGCGGCTTCGGCCCAGCCTTCGAGCAGCGCCAACATCAACGGCTGTTGTTCTTGACTGCCAGCAGCGAGCTGCCACGGTGTTTCAGCTTGTTCAATGCGATAATCAGCCCTCTCTAACGCGGCAGCTAATGCCCCGTGCGCCTGCCCGCCTAGTGCATCACCTAAACCTTTATCGCGCTGCTGGTGAGCCATAAACATCGCCTGCAGCCAGCGGTCTTCGTCATCCAGCACCGGCGCGCCTTGGGGGTCAATAAAGTGCCACTCACCGGTCACGCTTAGCGCTATCAGCAGCGCCTGCTGCTGCCCGGCAATGCGAGCCACAAAAGCATCGATCCACTGCTCGGAGACCAGATCCAGCAGCGCCGATGCGGTGACGAGGTGCGCGTCGTCAAGCGGCACCTCAGCAAGCAGTTCCAACGATACGCAGTGCGTCTCAACGGCCACGGGCTGCCCTTGGCTATTGCTTAATCCGGCAGCACGCTGGCGCGCCTGGGCTAACAAAATGGCGTCGTGATCGATCAGCTTCCAGCGCTGTTGGCCATTCAGGCGCGGCGCCAGAAAGCGCATATTACTGCCCCGGCCGCAGCCAAGATCCGCTATCAGCGGCGCCGGAGTACGCGCGCTCAGCCACTCCGCGGCAAGCTCAGCCAAGGGCTGGCTACGGGAATCGACATCAGCCGCCTCCCGCAGCGTCAGCCAGTCGGACGCAAACTGGCTGCCTGGGCGCAAATTTGGAGAATCGGCGGGCGCAGTTAACGCCGCGGCAAACTTGGCCCCCGCTTCTTGCCAGTCGCTTAACGCATCCCGGGCCTGGGCCGCTCCTTGGCGCAGTTGGTGGCGTAGTTTGTCGTCATGGCAAAAACGGCTGAGGGCATCTTGAAGCGCGTCGACGTCACCCGGTTCAACGCTCAAACCAGCGCCTGCAGGCAAGGTATCGCGAAGCGCACCACCGGTAGTGGTAATCACTGGCAGGCCGTGGGCCAGGGCTTCGGTGACCACCATGCCGTAGCCTTCATACCAAGAGGGCAGTACCAGCGCATGGGCGCTGCGATAGGCCGCTTCCAGCGTAGCGCCATCGCACTCGCCGTGAAGCCGTACGCTGTCTTGCAAGCCGTTCTGATCAATCAGTTGCTGTACACGCTGGGTAAAAGTGGCATCCCGAGCGCCACCGTAGCAGTCGCATTGCCAGTGATCGCCGCTAACGCCCGCCAATGCCTTTACCAGAATATCCTGCCCTTTGCGCGGCGTTAACGTTGCCACACATAGCAAACGTAGTAGCTCACCCGGTTCTGCTGCGGGGCTGATCGGCGCCTGAGCAACACCCGGCTCAACCACAGTGACACTGGGATTGAGTGGCATTTCATAGTGGGCCGCCAGCTCCGGTAAGCGCCGGGCGGTAAAGTGACTGGTGACGATAATCCGCGCCACGTGGGCAAGCGCGTTTAACTCGCTGCGATGAAAGCGCTGCTGATCAGCCTCCTCAAGGCCCAATTCATCGCCTAAGGGGTGGTGCAGCAACGCTGTGATTTCCAGCCGCTGGGCATGTTGGGCAACCACCTCCGGCAGCGCTCCCATGGCCAGGCCATCAATCACCACCGCCGCCTGATCGGGAAGCGACGCTAGGGCCTGAGTGAGCGCTTCTGCTGCCTCGGCATCCGCATCAGGAAACGTGCCAGCCAAGCCGACGACGTCAATTTCCCATCCCTGGTCACGCAGGGCCGAGACAATTTGGGCGTCGTAAATATAGCCGCCGGTACGCTGAGCAGGGTCACCGGCAACGATAAGGTTAAACCGCTTACTCATAGAGCGCCTTCATAGCTTGCCCAGGCTACATGGGATTCATGTAGCTTGATCTCCATATGGGTAATCCCTTTGGCGGTGATGCCCATTTTGCCCTCACCAATCGCCTTGGCGAGCTGGTCAAAGATCACCTTGGCCATGAACTCGGTGGTGGTATTTTTACCCGCGAACTCGGGCACTTCATCCAAATTACAGAAGTTGTAACCCGCCAGTACTGATTTTACCGTTTCGCTGGCAAGGCCGATATCGATCACCAGGCCGTCCTCATCCAGCTCGGGGCGCTGAAAAACCACATCGACAACATAGGTAGCGCCGTGGGTACGCTGGGCAGGGCCAAAGATCTCACCATTGAAACTGTGGGCGATCATAAAGTGGTCACGGACACATAAACGAAACATAGAGACTCCAAATGATAAGAAACCTCTGATTAACTATTGCGCTCGACCATACGGCGTTAAAAATCGCCTCAAAATGCTCATTTACAACCCGTAAACTCCGCTTTTTCGTTGATTTTTGCCTTGTCTGGCCTTCGCTCATTACGTTAATCAGAGGCTCCATAAGTAAATAGGTTATGAGAGGTAGCGCAGGCGGTGACAGAGCTCAACGCTACCACGGCCAAACAACTGAGGAGCAAGCGTGGGCAGTTGTGCAAAGTCGCTTTCACCGCTGATTAGCGCATCCAACCGCTCGTCCACCAGCAGGCTCAGCGCTAATTGAAGGCGGCGCTGGTAGTCCCAGCGTGGGCGTAACTTGGGCGGCAGTTGACCTACTTGGCTGGCCTTGAGCGTTAGCCGCTGGGAGTGAAAAGCTCCGCCCAATGGAATCGCAATATCCCCCTGGCCAAACCAGCTCATTTCGATAATGCGCCCTTCGCTGCCCGCTAACGCCAGTGCTTGGCGCAAGCCGGCGGACTGGCCGCTGGCGTGAATCACGCAATCTTGATTATGGAGAGCTTGTTCGGGAGTGCAGAAGGTGGCGCCCAACTGCTCGGCAAGCTGGCGACGCTCAGGGTTAATATCGACTAACTGAACGGTAACACCAGGCACCTGAGCGCACAGGTACGCTACCAGCGCACCGACGACACCGGCGCCCATAATAGTGATTCGCTCACCCAGCATCGGCTCGGCGTCCCACACGCCATTGATGGCGGTTTCCATATTGGCCGCCAAGACGGCACGTTTAGCAGGCACATTGGTGGGTACTTCCAGCACTGCCGAAGCAGGCACAATGTAGTGATCCTGGTGGGGAAACAGGCAAAAAACGGTTTTATCCAGGAGAACGCTTGGCCCCTGCTCAACGCGGCCAACGCTGCAGTAGCCATATTTGACCGGGGCAGGAAACTCACCCGACTGGAAGGGAGCCCGCATGCGCGAGAATTCGCTTTCAGGCACACGACCATTGAACACCAACGATTCGGTGCCGCGGCTGATACCACTGTATAAGGTACGTATACGCACCTCATCCTGGGCGGGAGGACTTAGTTGTTCACGCCTCATCTCGCCTTGTGCTGGGTTGGTCACCCAAAAGGCGGTGGCCCAGGTTTTTTTAGCGGCATTGGGAGCTTTGCCAACATCGTCAAGCGCCGACATGAGCGTTCCTTTTCGTTACGAGCCCACTTGATTCGGGCTCTCTTTCATTCCGTTGAATGTGGCGTGGCACCATTGCGCTGCAAGTTAGGGGTAAGAGACACGCCGTGTGTCTCAGCCCCCGAGTATAATGTGTGGCCATGCATTGCATGGCCTTAGGCAGAACAGTTTTCAATGGTTCACCATCTTCAGCGTAGCGGGTGAAAAGAATATATTCGATTAACCATTTGGAACAATTGAAACTAACCCGTCTATTTCTTGATCTTATGGACAACACTACCTTCTTCTACAAGAATGGTACATATAAAAATAGTTGCATCATTTATTTCAACTGCGGATAGCGACGCCGCTTCGTGAGCCACCATGCCGCTTTTTTCCAACGCTTCTTCTTACACCCTGCCTAAGCGTCTCTATGGCGCTGCAGAACTACTGCTGGGCAGCTTGCTGCTAATTGCTGTAGGCAAAGGCTTACCACTTTTAATGGCTACTCCGGCCAATTGGTGGGTGGCCTTTGCCTTCTACACGTTTATTTCCGCTCTGGTCATCATCTTCTGGCCCCACGGCGCACTGGGTTGGGCTAACCGGGTCACGTTGGTGCGTGCGGTTGTGGTTTCATTAGTGGCAGGTGCGCTCGCCGCCAATGCCTTTGTAGGGGCAATCTGGCAATGGCTGGCGATCGCGGTGATCGCCCTACTGCTGGATGGCGTTGACGGCTGGATAGCCAGGCGCACCAAAAGCCACACCCGATTCGGGGCGCGCTTTGATATGGAGTTGGATGCCCTGCTGATTTTGCTACTGTGCGCAGGTTTGTTGCGGCTGGAATCACTGGGGTTTTGGGTGCTGTTGATAGGCGCAATGCGCTACCTGTTTATCGCCGCCAGTTGGCAGTTCCCGTGGCTTTCAAAGCCGCTGTTTGCAAGCTTTCGCCGTAAAGCCGTTTGTGTCTGGCAGGCGGTGGCGCTACTGCTAGCATTAACGCCACTAACCTCCCACCTTGTTGCCAGCCTGCTGGCCATTAGTGCATTGATCTCATTGCTCTATTCGTTTGGTGTTGACGTGTGGTGGCTGTATCGAAAAACACAGCGCTCCTAGCCCACTGCATCTTGTTAGCAAGCCGCTTGGCGACTCAGGGAAATAACGGTTTGGATAAGCTGTTTCCTCCTGACTATAGTCATTGTTAGGCTATCTTTTCGCCTTTCGTGTACTGGGGAGACTCTTATGGATCACTCAGCAACAGTTCCCCACGGCCCTTCTGAATTCCGCCGCGCACGTGCCCCCATCACGCGATGACTTTGCTACTGTCGAGCGCTCCCCAGGGAGAGCTAGGCACTTATCCTCTTGGAGTTGAGAAGCCACACATGCACAAGCATCAAGAGCTTTTTGATGATCGACGCGCAGCAGGGCGAAAGCTTGCTTATGTATTATCCGACGCGCGTTATGACCTAGTGCTGGCATTACCTCGTGGGGGTGTACCAGTTGCTTACGAGGTAGCGGCAGCACTTAAACTTCCGCTTGATGTGGTCATCGTGCGTAAGATTGGTGCGCCTGGGCAACCCGAGATTGGGCTAGGCGCTGTCGTCGATGGCGACCCACCTCAAGTGCTGTGGACACCGGATTTGCTGCAGATTTTTCAGCCTTCTGAAAGTTATCTGGAAGCTGAAGTACAGCGCCAACTAAGCGAGATAACCCGCCGTCGTCAGACTTATATTGGTAACCAGGCGCCCATTAACGTTAGCGAACGTCACATATTATTGGTGGATGATGGTATCGCCACCGGTGGAACAGCTAAAGCAGCCGCCAGAGCACTACGCCAAGCAGGAGCCGCTTCCGTTACCTTGGCAGTGCCTTTCGCCCCGCAGTCCACGCTGGATGAGTTGGCTACCGAGGTCGACGATTTGATCTGTTTAGCTACTCCCGAGCCATTTATTGCCGTTGGCCTTCACTATCAAGATTTTACCCAAACCAGCGATGACGAAGTGATCTCCCTATTGCAGAAGGCTCACTCTCTTTAACGCATTCTTTGATATAGATTAAAGTACAAAAAAGCCAGCTTTCATACGCAGTGAAAGCTGACTTGTTTAATTGTTGAGGCTTTTATGCGGCCTTAGACAGCCATCGCAGCACACTCATTGGCGCAATGTTGGCACGCTTTGGCGCACTCCTGACAATGCTTAGCATCGTGTTTGGCACACTCATTTCCACACGCTTTACAAATATCAGCACATATCCGACAGATTTCCTTGGCGTATTCACTCCCCTGGGCCATGAAGGAGGCTGCCAAGCGGCATATCTGTGCACATTGACGATCTAAACGGATGCACTCAGCCATCATTTTTACATCATCTTCTTGCAAGCAGGCAGTGGCACAAGAATCACAGTAGATCGCGCAGATATTGCACGCTTCAATACATGGCTTATATTTTTCAAATTCCATCTTTCTACCCTCCTTGTCATCAAACGAGCACTCGGCCTACTCCTGCACAGGCGTGACAAGCCGTATGTTGAGTTCCTGAAGAACTCGTCTAATAGAGTAGAACAGAGAGCTTGCAACACAAGCGCAGCAAGCGGCGTCACTTAACTCTAACACTCCAACCTCAGGCGCTGGTGCCACTCAGCAAGGCTTTCATCGGGGTATTCGTCGAAGCATTTATCTTGGAACTGCCCATTGACCTCGACCCAGTCGGCCCGACTTCCCAGCATCATGTGCGTTTTCCGGGGAGGGGTCGGCAAGTCCGTATCAATCGCCGAAGCGAAAGGGTGTACCAGCTCGGGCCATTCGGGGTCATAAACCCACAGCGACGATGCACAGTGCTTGCAGAAATGCCGCTCTCCCGTGCTCTGCTCCCCCTTAATGAAGGCGCGGTAGACAGTAATATGCTCTTCGCCGCTAACGTTGAGCGTTTTGCTTTCTCCACTGAGGTTGATTGCGTACCCACCCCCGCCAGCCGTTTTGCGGCACACAGAACAGTAACAGCGATTAAAAGGATAGGGGTGGTTTGACTTCACACTGAACGTCACTGCCTGGCAGTGGCATGATCCTTTGAGCAGCATAGTTACCTCCGTTTGCAGCGGTTACCCAAGACAAATATCAAGGTGCGACTGCATGAACCGAGTGCGATCTTAAGTACTCTCTTTAGTACTCTCTTAAGTGCGCTCTCAGGCTCTATCTTAATATCTTAGCTTAGCGCATAGGATCTACGTCGCTTTCAACGGGGATAATTGACGCTGTTTGTGAGTCAATGCATCAGCGTTCAGGCTTTAAGGCTTGGAGCAATTCAGCCACGGCCATCTCCCCTTCGGGCTCGTCAAACGCTTGTGCCAGCGAAGCTTGTACATAGCTCAAAAAACGAATGGCGGCGGGGGGTAAGCGGCGTTGCCGTCTGACCACAAAGTGCCAACGACTTTTCAGCGGAAAGCCCTGCAACGGCAGCTCTTGGACGCCGTTGGGCGAATCTGCAACAACGTGGCGAGACAGCACCGCTAGGCCCATGTTTGACGCCACCGCTAGCCGAATAGCCTCGTTACTGGCGATCTGCTGGGTAGAGCGTAGCTCAATACCCGCACTGTACAGCCAGGCTTCAAAGGTATGCCGAGTCGCAGAGCCCGGTTCGCGCAGCAGAAATCGCTCCTCTTTGAGTGCGTCCATGCTGAGACCTTCTAGGCCTGCCCAGCGGCAATGCTGCGGCCCCACCACTACCAATGGATTGCTCAGAAAAGGCGCGGCTAACACATCGTCATCAATGGGCGGGTGGCTAAATACGTAGATATCATCCTCATGGCGCTCAAAACGATTGAGCATCTGCTGGCGATTACCTATCTCCACCGTGACATCTACCTGGGGGTTAGCCTGACCAAACGGCCCTAACAGCCGTGGCAGTACATATTGCGCGGTGTTCACCAAGCCGATACTGAAGTGTCCGCGCCCTCCGCTGTTGTACTCCTCCAGGTACTGACTAAACACATCAGCACGGCTAAGCAAGTCCTGGCTGAGTTGATAAAGCGCCTGACCAACCTCAGTGGGCACCAGGCGCCCTTCCTCGTGGCGCACAATCGGTTCACCGACAATTTCTCTCAGCCGCTTTAGCTGCTGAGACACCGTGGGTTGGGTCAGGTGGAGCCGATTTGCCGTGGCCGTCAGTGAGCCTGTGCGAACCACGTCGGCATAGACCTGTAGCAAGCGAAAAGTGAGTTGTCGTACTTTCATAGCCAGATCCATAGATAATCATCTATGACTATATAAATCTTATTTGTTTTCATCAATCTCTTTGGATCGCTAAAGTAACTGCTTTAAAACCCATCAAGGAGATTGTCCGTGCCGGATATTGTGGTGATGTTTTTTGTGCTAGGTGTGGTTGCCGGTGTGGTGCGCTCCGATCTCAGTATTCCCAAAGCCGCTTATGACATATTGAGCCTACTGCTGATGCTGACCATTGGCCTTAAAGGCGGCATGGCGCTGCATGGCAGTTTGAGCATATCGCTGTTGGTCGAGTTATCTGGCGTCACTCTGCTGGGGATCATCATTCCACTGCTTATCTTTCCGGTGGTTCACTATTTAGTACGGCTATCCATCGCCGACAGCGCCAGCCTTGCAGCCCACTACGGCTCCGTCAGCGCCGGTACGTTCGCCGTGGCCCTGGCGTATACCGAAGCGCATAGCCTAATAACAGGTGGGCAGGTGACGCTTTACCTGGTACTGCTCGAACTACCGGCCATCATGCTGGGCCTGTTGCTCTACCGGCGCTTCAGCCGTAAAAAGGCCGCTGACACAACGTCAGAGCCGATCAAAACTTCCGGGCTGTGGCACGAGACTCTGACCAATCGCGGTGTAATCCTGTTGGTGGGCGGTGTGCTTATTGGCTGGCTATACGGCCCAAATGCAGGTGAGTCAGTCACCGGGCTGTATACCAAAGCCTTCCATGGCATTCTGGCGCTGTTCCTGTTGGAGATGGGCTTGGTCGCGGCAGAAACACTGCGCAGCCTGCGCTGGGGGCACAGCCGTCTGATTATATTCGCGCTCGCGGCACCTATCGTGCTTTCCTGCTTTGGCCTGCTAATGGCGTACTGGCTAGGGCTACCCGCTGGCTCAGCGGTTATTCTAGCCAGCCTTTCCGCCAGTGCCTCTTACATTGCCGCCCCCGTTGCTATTCGCGCCGCCATTCCAGATGCCAACATTGGCCTTGCCATGCTGGCATCTTTGGGGCTTACCTTCCCTTTTAACGTGTTAATGGGCATTCCTCTCTATCATCAACTTTGGGCATGGCTGGTAGGATGAGGTGAAGTGTCCAACGTAGCGCTGTGATGGCTGACCAATGGGCCAGACAGTTTACGCAGCGCCACGTAGAACACCGGCGTAAGGAACAAACCAAACAGGGTGACGCCGATCATGCCAGCAAACACCGCAGTTCCCAGCGCCGCCCGCACCTCGGCGCCTGCGCCGGTGGCAACTACCGAAGGCAACACCGCCGCGGTGAAGGCAATCGAGGTCATGATGATCGGCCGCAGCCGCAGTCGGCAGGCTTCCAGGGCCGCTTCCACTACGCCCTTGCCCTGCAGTTCCAGCTCCCGGGCGAATTCCACGATCAGGATGGCATTCTTGCACGCCAAGCCAATCAGCACCACCAGCCCCACCTGCACGAAGATGTTGTTGTCACCCCCACCAAACCAGACACCAATCAACGCCGCCAGCATCGACATGGGCACAATCAGAATCACCGCCAGCGGTAGCGTCCAGCTCTCGTAGAGGGCCGCTAACACCAGAAATACCAGCAGAATCGACAGCGGGAAGACCACCAGCGCCGCATTCCCTTGAGTGGATTGCTGGTAGCTCAGGTCAGTCCACTCCAGCGCCATGCCCGGCGGCAGCACCTCTTCCGCCAGAGCGTTGATGGCGTCCATCGCCTGGGCGGAAGAAAGCACGCGGGGGTCAAATTCGCCGGCTAGGTCTGCTGCTGGGTAGCCGTTGTAGCGCAGCACCGGGTCTGGCCCAAAGGTTTGCGTGATGTTCACCATCGTGCCGATAGGCACCATTTCTCCCTGGTCGTTGCGGGTGCGCAGGCGGGCGATATCTTCCACGCTGCTCCGGTAGGGAGCGTCCGCCTGGGCGATCACCTGCCAAGTGCGCCCAAAGCGATTGAAGTCATTCACATAGGTCGAGCCAAGATAGGTCTGCAGAGTGTCGAACAGCTCGGTCAACGGCACGCCCTGAGCCTTGGCCCTCAGCCGATCCACCTCGGCATCCAGCTGCGGCACGTTGGATTGATAGCTGCTGATCGGAAAGCCCATTCCCGGCGTTTGCGAAATAGCCCCCTGGAGCTGGTTCACCGCCTGCTGCAGCGCCCCATAGCCAAGATTGCCGCGATCCTCGATGAACAGCTGGAAGCCCGACCCATTGCCTAGCCCCAGAATCGGCGGTGGCATGAAGGAGAATGCGAAGCCTTCTTTCAGGCCGCCAATGCCCTGATTAATGCGGGCGTTTATCTCCGCAGCGCTGAGGCTGCGCTCACCAAAGGCGCTGAGGGTTAGAAAGGCTACCCCGGTGTTGGAGGTATTAGTGAACTGCAGCGCGTTCAGGCCGGGAAAGGCGATGGCGTGCTCCACACCTTCGGTTTCCATGGCGATGTCCACGACGTCCTGAAGCATCTGGTCGGTTCGCTCCAGCGACGCCCCTTCCGGCAGGATGACGCCGGCAATCAAGTAGAGTTTGTCCTGCACCGGTATAAAACCCGGTGGCACCGCCTTGAACATCACGCCAGTGCCTAGTAACAGTAGTGCGTAGACCACAAAGACCGCACCACGATGCTTTAGGGAGCGGGCCACGCCTCCTTGGTATTTGTTGGAACTGGCATTAAAGAAACGGTTGAAAGGGCGGAAAATCCAGCCGAACAGCTTATCGATCACTCGGGTGAGGAGATCTTTAGGCGCGTCATGGGGCTTGAGTAGCATCGCTGCCAACGCAGGCGATAGGGTCAGCGAGTTGATGGTGGAGATCACCGTGGAGATGGCAATCGTCACCGCAAACTGACTATAGAATTGACCGGTCACCCCCGACAGAAAGGCCATGGGGATAAACACCGCGCACAGCACCAGCCCCACCGCGATGATAGGCCCGGAGACTTCTCTCATGGCCTGATGGGCGGCGGCCTGAGGTTTTAGGCCCTCCTCAATGTTCCGCTCCACGTTTTCCACCACCACGATGGCGTCGTCCACCACGATACCGATGGCCAACACCAGGCCAAACAGGGTCAGCGTGTTAATGGAGTAACCCAGTAGGTAGAGCGCGCCAAAGGTGCCTATCACCGAGACCGGTACCGCAAGCAATGGGATGATGGAAGCACGCCAGGTCTGCAGGAACAGCGTGACCACCAACACCACCAGCAGCACGGCTTCAAGTAAAGTGGCTATCACTGACTTTATAGAGTCATTAACAAAGATCGTAGTGTCGTAGACGGCTTCGTACTCAACACCTTCCGGGAACTGCTCGGACAGCTCCTCCATGGTAGCGATCACCTGCTCTCGGATATCCAGCGCATTGGCACCCGGTGCCTGGAATATTCCCACACCCACCGCGTTGTTGCCGTCCAACTGCGAGCGCAGCGTATAGTCCCCGGCGCCCATTTCCAGCCGGGCCACATCCGAAAGCCTGAGTATCTCGCCGCCCTCGCCGCGCTTCAGCACGATGTCGCCAAACTCCTCTACTGTTTCCAGCCGCCCTTGGGCGTTGATCAGGGTGAGGAAATCACTATCTTCAATGGGCTCAGCTCCCAACTGCCCGGCGGAGACCTGTACATTTTGTTCACGCATGGCCCCCACCACATCACTGGCCGTCAGGCCACGGGCAGCTATTCGATCAGGATCGAGCCACGCCCGCATGGCGTAGTCCCCTCCGCCGAAGATTTGCGCGTCCCCGATCCCTTCGAGCCGGGCCAGCCGGTCACGGACATTCAGTCGCACATAGTTGCGCAGGTAGAGGGTGTCGTATTCACCGCTGGGCGAGGTCAGGTGAACGACCATCAGAAACGTTGGCGACTGCTTCTGGGTGGTGACGCCTTGCCGACGCACGGCTTCCGGCAGTCGGGCTTCCGCTTGGCTGACGCGGTTCTGCACCCGAACGGCGGCCTGCTCAGCATCGGTACCAGGGCGGAAGGTGACGGTCATTTGCAGCACACCGTCAGAGCCCGCCACGGACTTGAGGTACATCATATCCTCAACGCCGTTGATGGCTTCTTCCAGTGGCGTGGCGACCGTTTCGGCGATCTCCTTCGGGTTAGCGCCGGGGTAGACCGTGCGAACGACCACTGATGGCGGCACCACGTCGGGGTACTCGCTAATGGGCAGGTTGGGTATGGAGATCAGCCCCACCGCTAGAATAATGATCGACAGCACCGCTGCAAAAATCGGTCGATCCACAAAGAAACGCGAGAAATTCATGGCGGTCTAGTCCTCCCTGGCAGCAATGGCGGGTTGGGCGTCAGCAGCCGGGGCGGCGGGCACCGTTTGGGGGCTCACTTCCATACCCGGCATGAAGACTTTTTGCACCCCGTTGACGATCACCCGGTCGCCGGCAGCAAGCCCTTCGCTGATGACCGTGCGTTCATCCACCCGGCGCCCTGTGTCGACCGGGCGACGCTGGGCGAGGTTGTTCTCATCCACCACGTAGACGTAGCGGCGATCCTGGTCGGTCAGGACCGCCTTGCCATCCACCAGCAACGCTTGGTCCAACCGCGCGACCGGCATTTCGACCCGCGCAAACTCCCCGGGCCGAATGCGGCCATCCGGGTTGTCCAGCACTGCCCTGAATTGCAGGGTACCGGTGTTGGGGTTCAAGCGGTTGTCGATAAAGTCCAGGGTGCCTTTGTACTGGCGCTGCGGGTCGCCGCCCAGCTCGATATTCAGGTTGTTCGATGCTTCACCGGTGAGAAGTGTCTGGCTGGCAAACGCGGCCTGCTCGTCGGCCTCGAAGTAGACGTGTATCGGATCGATGCTCACCAGCGTGGTCAGAAGGCTCTGGTCGGCGCTGGCCAGGTTACCGCGAGTGACCATCGCCCGACCGACGCGGCCACTGACCGGTGCTGTAATGCGGGTGTATTCAAGGTCAAGCTCGGCGGTCTGCAACGCTGCCTCGGCGGCATCGACCATGGCACGAGCGTTACTCAGGGCCGATTGACGCTGGTCATGCACTTCCTGGGAAATGGCCTGACGCCCCAGCAACACCCGGGCGCGTTCAGCTTCACTGCCAGCCTGAGCCTGCTGGCTCCTGGCCTGGGCAAGATCCGCTTGGGCGGCGTTAACACGGGCCTGGTATGGGCGTGGATCGATCAAGAACAGCAGATCTCCCAGCTCTACCAGCTCTCCCTCCTCGAAGGCAACTTCCTGGATATAGCCGCTGACTCGCGACCTTAATTCAACCGTTTCAGCCGCTTCCACCCGCCCGGTGAATGACTCACTCAACACCACCGGCTGAGCGGTCACTTCTGCCACCTCGACTTCTGGGGGTGGCGGGGGCGATGCAGAAGCCGCCTCCTCACTCTTGGCTTCACAGCCGGTAAGCAAGGCCATCAGCAGCAGGAACAGGAATATCGCCCGGCTGCTTGCAAAGCGGGTTCTTAGAGACAGACTTCCCATGATTACTTGCTCCAGTGGCTATCGGACGCCGATAGCAGCATTCGTTATATAACGCCTCACCGCGTTGGCGGTTGGCATTTAATTAGTCGGTTCAGCACGATCCATTTCGACATTGCCCTGCGGCTTCCACCGTGAGGGGGCGCCTCGCCTCAGATCGGCAGCGTTCTTGAAAGACGCTCTGGTCATACGGAGGACAGGCAAGCCCGCAGCACCAGGCTGCGGGCTTAGCGCCCATCAGACGCTACCTACAATAGGCGGTACGAGCGCGAGGGAGGTATCGTGTTCCTGCGGAAAGCTTGCCTGTTTCTGTCACGGGCAGAGAGCGGCCCAATAAGCAGGCCCAATCAAACAAACGAACGATTTTCGGACTTGCACAGCATGACGGTCAGGTGACAGCTGATGCGGGTTGTCGATTTCTACGGGGTACTTGCCTGATCCTGCAGAATCAAATGAAAAAGCCTACGATTTATAAATCGAAGGCATATACTGCGAACTAATAGGGAGGAAAGCCATTGACCACTATCTTGCCTGAGCAGATTGTCCAGCTCAGCGACAACCTGTCGCAACAGTTAATCAGCGTTGCCCGTCGCTGGAGCCCACTTGAAGAGCTTCAGGATACGGCGATTGCCGAAGTGCAACTGGTGCGCGCTGACGCCCCTACCAGCTTTCACTGTGCGGTATACGAGCCGTGCCTGTGTTTTGTCATTCAAGGCAGCAAGACCGTGCTACTAGGTGACAAGGAGATCGTCTACACCGGGCCCAGCTACATGGGTAGCGCCGTTTACCTACCGGTGGTAGGCAGGATTGACCATGCCACCCCGGAAAAGCCCTACTTGGCGGTAAAAGTCTCGGTGGATCCCCAGGAGGTAGCAGGACTGATACTGGAACTGGGCGACACAGCGCCGCCCGCGGGAAATGATACTATCTGCTCCGAGACGGACTGCGGATTAAAATCGGCCCCCATGGATGCACGCATGCAGGGTGCACTTTATCGATTGTTGAGCCTGCTCGACTCCCCGGAAGACATCAAGGTGCTTTCCCCCTTGGCCCGTCGGGAGTTGATCTATCGGGCACTCATGGGTGCCATGGGGCCTCACATGCGCCGGTTTGCCGCCTCCGACTCCCAGGCCAACCGGATTGCGCGGGTCATCTATGCGCTTAAAGAGCGCTACACGCAACCGCTCAAGATCCGTGAACTGGCAGCAACCGCCAACATGAGTGAATCGACGCTTTACCATAGCTTCCGGCAAGTCACACGCATGTCGCCCCTGCAGTACCAGAAGAAACTTCGCCTGCACGAGGCCCGACGACTCATGCTGGCCGAGGGGCTCGAGGCGGCCACCGCCAGCTACCGGGTAGGTTATGAAAGCCCTTCCCACTTTAGCCGCGAATACAGCCGCATGTTCGGCGCGCCACCCCGAGCTGATGTCATTCAACTGCGGGCAGCGGGAACAGCACCGCAGACTGCATGACTTCCAGTGTAATCGGCTTCTGGTTTTCCCGATGATTCTGATAACGGCTATTTAGTCTTTTATAACTTCAAGCCACTTAATATTGAATTATTGCAACTAAATCACCAGCAACAATAACGCTATAGATGACTATAAACCCTTAACCTTAAAAGCACATCACAATGTCATTAAACATGACAAACACAATAGGTTCACATCTTTCGCACAAGCCGCAAAAAGTATATTAAAAGCAAACAAAATCAGCTAACACACACATTGTTAGCCAAGGCTATATTAGTTCACTATTACAAACTTTATTTTTAAGACTCTGTCTTGTTTGTTTAATAAATCGTGGTAGGATTCATCGCTATTGAATACCCGACTTTTACACTCAAGCATAGTATTACTACTCTGCCACTGGGTAAATGTGCGCGGTACTTTTCCAGCGAGCGAGTTCACACTCCATGACACCGATTACCCTGCTGTTTCTGGCCGTATCCATGTCGGCGGATGCCTTCGCCGCCTCCATCAGCAAAGGCGCCGAGCTGCAAAAGCCACAGTATCGTCACGCCATCGGGATTGGCCTGGTCTTTGGTGTGATCGAAGCCATTACCCCGGTACTCGGCTGGGTAGCGGGCAAGGCATCTCAGCAGTATGTGCAAGCCTGGGATCACTGGGTGGCCTTTACCCTGCTGACGCTTATCGGCCTTCACATGATGCATGCCGGGCTCAAAAAGGAAGACAAGATAGAGCACCGCAAACAGACGCTCTGGTTATTGGTGTTGACCGCCACTGCTACCAGCATTGATGCCATGGCTGTGGGCGCCAGCCTCGCCTTTATCGATGCCAATATCATCGCCACCAGCCTAGCTATCGGCCTCGCTACTACGGTAATGGCCTCTATAGGCACTTTTCTGGGCAATAAGCTTGGCAAGTTCGTCGGTCACTGGGCAGAACTTATCGGCGGTATTGTGCTAATCGGAATTGGCTTAGCAGTATTGGCCGAGCACACAGCTTTTTTTAATGCTTAACCAGCAATTTATAACCTTGACCTCTTTTAAACCTGAAAGTCTTTCTTAAGCGATTGAGCTTTTACACATGAAGCTGCCGTAAAAGAAAAGCTTGAGAAAAACCTATTTACTTAACTAAAGACTAAAGCTGCGGTAGCTGGTCAGCCAAGTGGCGTAATTTATCCGGATTACGCACAACGTAAAGTGCCTGGATACGACTATCCACGACCTCCAGAGTCATGACCTGAGGTAGCCCATCGTGTTCGATCGTTAACCACCCCGGAAGCCCATTGACAATTACATGACTTACCCAGCAAGGGTTGGATGACGTCGACTTGTGGGCCAAGCCTGCAAAGAACCGGCTTATTTTATCTGCGCCGATAATGAGTCTGCGTACAGCAACTCTCTTGCCGCCTCCATCGGCATGCAGCGTCGCGCTGCCGCTCAACAAAGCCTTCAATTCGGTGACGTCGCCACTGCGTGCTGCTTCAAAGAAGCGTTGGGTCAGTTGGCTGTGCTCTCCAGCCGCCACCTGATAGCGCGGGCGTGCGGCCCGCACCTTTTTTCGAGCCCGGCTGGCAAGTTGGCGACAGCTTGTTTCACTACGTTCGAGGCTGATGGCGACCTGACCAAAATCCAGCCCGAACACATCGTGCAGTAGGAAAGCAGCCCGTTCCAAAGGCGACAGCCGCTCCAGCGCCAGCATCAGGGCGAAAGAGACATCGCTGGCTAGCGCCTCGGGGTCTACCGGAGTATCCAGCGTTTCCACCAGCGGTTCAGGCAACCAGGGGCCCACATAAACCTCCCGTTGCCGATGAGCTACCCTAAGGCGGTCAAGACAAAGCCGGCTGGTGACGGTGGTCAGATAGGCACGCACATCGTTCACCGAAAGGTGGTCAGCATCATGCCAGCGCAGGTAGGCATCCTGTACCACATCCTCCGCTTCGCTCACCGAACCCAGCATTCGATAGGCGATACCGGTCAGATAACGGCGCCAGTGATTAAACTGGCGCGCGAATTGTTCCGTCATGGTGCCTGACTCCCGCTACTCAAGAACGGCGGTCGCGTCAACTTCAAACAACATACCATCCAGCGCTAACCGCGGTACCGGCACAAGTGTTTGCGCAGGCAGCGCATCGCCAAAGGTCTCCTTCACATAGCGGGTCATAACCTCCAACATCGAAGGATCATAATTGACGACATAGGTGTTAATACGAGTAACCTGTTGCGGGCTCGCATCAAGTTCTTGCAACACAGTTCTAAGGTTGCGATAAGCTTGGGCAACTTGATCCGCAAACGACTCAGGCAGTACTCCCTGGGCATTTTCGCCTCCCTGACCGGCAATGCAGGCAACCCGGCTGCCTCCGCTGGCAACCACCGCGTGGCTATAGCCGTTAGGTGCAGGATCATAAAGTTCATCAGAATTGACGATGGTTGTTGTCACTCCACCTGCGTGAGCTGTGTTCAGCGCCATAGCGATAATTCCCCATTTAAAGCGTTTGATGATGCAACAAAACATATCACTACCCCTCAGCTCTGATCACTGACGGCTTTGGGTTTCATTCGGATGAAGCGAACGAAACCCCACACTAATGCGGTTCCAGACGTTAATCGCTCCAATCAGTAAGGTAAGGTCAACGAACTCTTTCTCGGTAAAATTCGCCACGCCCTGCTCGTAATCCTTCGTAGGAGCGCCTGTGTCGGGTAGCTTTGTCAATGCCTCGGTCCAGGCCAACGCCGCCCGTTCCCTTGGCGTATAGAGAGTGGACTCGCGCCAGGCAGACAGCAGGTAAAGGCGTGCCTCGCTCTCACCCGCTGCGCGGGCATCGCTGGTGTGCATATGCAGGCAAAATGCACAGCCATTGATCTGAGAGGCGCGTGTTTTAACTAGCTCAATCAGACTAAATTCCAGTCCACAGTGGCGAACGTACTCCTCTAGCTTAGTCATCGCGGCAATGCCTTCTGGAGAGGCTTTAAAGGCGTTCAGGCGTGTTTCCATTGTCTTGCTCCTCTGTTTTACATGGAGTGGAAAGCTATCCACCGGTCGTTCTACAGAGGTAGACGGAACAGCCTTAATGTTTGTGACATGGTGAGAAATAATTTAGAAAATAAAACGCCTGGGAGACGAGGAGTACGCCAAAGCATTGGCTAGTGGCCAGGGCATTTCGGATACTTATCGCTATCTCCCCTACCCTGTGGGCCACTCAATCACTCTCTTTTCCAACGGCTTTCACATGCCGTAGAGTAACGGCTGATATCAACGCAAGCGCCAAAAGGGTGGCGCCACTTACTGCGGCGGCCATATTCATACCTTGCGTAAACGCAGACTGGGCTTGCTCAAGTATCCCATCGGGAAGTCGTTCAGCAACTGACGTTGTTGCCCACAAACTTTCTCCCAGTGCACGCGAGACATCGTCTGGCACCCCATCAGGAATCACACCGGCAATCTGCACGCGATACAACAGGGTCGCCATGCTGCCGAGAAGTGCTACGCCTAGTGCCACCCCCAACTCTTGAACCATCTCGGACATCGACGATGCAGACCCGGTTTTTTCCGGAGGTGCAGACCCTACCACCAAGTCTGTGCCCAGCGCGGCGATGGTACCCAGCCCCAGGTATACCAGTGAAAATCCGATTACGACCTGGAGTACCTGAACGGAGAGTGGGTCTACTTGAGCCAGAAAACCACAACCGATGCTTGAAAGCATAAGCGCTAAAGCAATAACAAACGCTGGCCGAATTCGGCGCGCAAAGATAGGGGCAAGGATACCGGCTAGTACCATCATCAGCGCTGGCGGCCCCATCCACAACCCAGCAATCAGCGGCGTGTAGCCCGCCACTAGCTGAAGATATTGGGTAACTAAGAACATCATTCCCGCCACGCCCACCAGCCCTATCAGGAGTATAAAAAGGGCGGCAGTGAAGGTTTTACTGGCAAACAGTTTGAGATCAAGCAGTGGATCGAGAAGCTGCTTTTGGCGACGCACAAAGAACAGTGTTCCCACTACGCCTAGTGCGAGAGTAACCAATACCAGTGGCGTCAATCCTGCTTTAGAGAACTCCTTTATGGCATAGATACTTGGCAAAATTGCTATCAACAGCAACAGGACACTCAAAAGATCCAGACGGCCTGCCTGTGGGTTACGGTACTCCGGCAGGAGTAATGGGGCAGTTAACAACAGTATGATGACGATGGGCACGGCAATTAGGAAAGCGGCTCCCCACCAAAAGGGTGCTAACAGCAACCCACCGACCACCGGGCCTAACGCCATACCCAGTGCGAACATGGTTGCCCATATACCGATCGCCAGTGCCCGCTGGTGCAAATCAAAAAACATATTGCTAATCAGGGCCAACGTAGAAGGCATCAGGGTTGCTCCGGCAATACCCAGTGCTGCCCGCGCCACAATGAGCCACTCGGCATTGGGTGCATAAGCTGCAAACACCGACGCGACCGCAAACGCAGAGGCTCCCATCATCAGTAGCCGACGTCGGCCAATCCGATCCCCTAGCGTGCCCATAGTGATCAGAAAACCGGCGATCATGAAGCCATAGGCGTCCATAATCCACAGCGCCTGGGTACTGCTTGGCTGTAGCTCTACCGCCAGGGCTGGAAGCGCCAAGTAGAGAATAGTTACATCGAGCCCAAGCAGCATGGTGGGCAGTGCCAATACCGCAAGCCCCGCCCACTCTTTAAGGCCAGCCTTGTTATAAGGCCGTCCTCCTGCAACCGTATAGAGAGGGGTGTGAACATCACAATTGAATGACATGTAGCCTCCGACTTCATCATGGAAGCAGGCATTCTCAGACACTCAATATGGGGTTACAATATAGCCAATTATCCTATTACCAAAGGTAATAGCATGTCGAATCATAGGCTTGAACGAACACAGAGTGATCTCACCGAATTCATGCTGCGGCATCGTCGCAAATTGACGCCCGCGGACGTTGGACTTCCCACCAGCGGGCGAAGGCGTACACCGGGCCTAAGGCGAGAAGAGGTTGCGGCGCTTGCTGGGGTAGGACTGACTTGGTACACGTGGTTTGAGCAGGGCCGTGACATTAAGGTCTCCGAACGCTTCCTGCTCAATATCTCCCGTGCCCTGAAACTGGATGACGCCGAGTGCTGTCATCTTTTTCTGTTGGCACACCGCCGAGCGCCGCCAGCAGAAGCGTATCAAGAGCAGAGCATATCTCCCCGGATACGATCGCTGATGGATGATCTCTCTCGCCCTAGCTACGTCATGAATCTGCGCTGGGATGTTATTGGCTGGAATGCGCAGGCCGATAAGCTACTTCAGTTCAGCAGCCGAGAGGCGTCTGAACGCAACCTGCTAAGGATGGTATTTACCGCCCCCGATCTACGCCGACGACTTCCTGACTGGCAACTGGATGCCTCGCATATGCTGGCGCAGTTTCGTTGTGACTTAGCTGTCGCCCCTGAAGACCCGATCATGCAAACGCTGATCGACGAGCTTTGTCAGTTATCTCCAGACTTTCGGCGCTGGTGGGAAGCTTCAAGTATGGAAGGCTACCATCGAGGAATCAGCAGCCTCCTCGATACAGAGGGCGGGCATCATACTTATACCCATGAGACGCTAATCGTTGATGAGCACCGTCATCTCAAGATGGTTGTTTACTTCGACAGCTAAATCGTTCCTATGCCATCTTCTTTCACGGAATATTGAAGAGAAGACTCAACCGTCACACGGTCTCTGCTTCACGCGCCTCACTCGGCGGGTGGCCAATAATGCGTTTGAACGCGCGACTGAATGAGGCTTCGGAGTCATAGCCAAGCCGGTTCGCGGCCACGGCGATGCGCATATTGTCCCGCGCTATCCACTGTCGAGCCTGAAACATCTTTACCCGCGCCACATACTTGGCGGGAGTCACCCCTAACATCCGGCTGAACTTATCGTTAAAGCTTGAGCGCGAAGCTCCCATGACATCCGCTAACTCGGCGACTGACCAATCGCGCTCCGGCTGCGTATGGATGGCTACCAGCACCTTGCCGAGTTGTGGGCAGCGCACGGCTGCAATCCAGCCGCTAGAGTCGCTGCAGGCACACTCAATCCAAGCACGAATAATAGTGGCGGCCAGCACATCGGCCAAACGGGCAAGTATGCCGCAGGCACCGATTCGATCCAGGCTAATTTCTCGCTCCATTGCCTCCAATAAGGCAGGTACCGAGGGATCACGTTTAGCCAAATCGCTAGCGCGCATCATGTCAGGCATTATCGCAATCAGAGGGTGTAGCGGGTCGAGATTGAAGTGCATGGCGCCACAAAAAAGCACATCCGGCTCAATATCACTCTCTTTTGACTCACTGTTCACCAGATAAATATTCTCGGAGACCGGCCTACGAGCCAACGTAGCCTTATCCACTGCAGGCACGTCCTGCGAGCTGGCCATTACGTAGGACGCTCCACGCGGAAAGAGCACCGCATCGCCAGCGTTCAGGTATGTCCACTCGGTTGTCTCGGTACGCAACCAACACCCGCCTTGAGCCACAAAAAGAAAAAGTGCTGCTGGCTGGGCAGAGGTTGCGACGGCCCAAGGGGCGCGCAGCAGGCAGCGCCCATACTCCACGCCCTCAAGGCGCAGGCCGAGCAGAATTTCAGTTAAGGTGTCGCGCATATTAATGAACCCGGTTTGGACAAATAGTCATGCTTTACGGATTTTATATCATAGAAAAGCCAAACCCTTAATTTTACACTGCAGCTTCAACTAACACTTTAGTAGGCCTGCAATGAACGACACTACTTGCTCCGCCAGCCCGTCATTACTAACGGCAACACCCACCGCTGAACCTACCTCAGCCAATTGGATGGGCATTGTCAGCCTCGCGCTGGGGGTTTTTGGTTTAGTGACTGCCGAATTTTTACCGGCCAGCCTGCTGACGGCCATGGCAGCGGATCTCAACATCTCCGTTGGCGCCGCGGGCCAAGCGGTCACGGCTACTGCTGCAGTAGCTGCGCTTGCCGCGCTAACAATCCCACTTCTGACCCGCAATTTTGATCGTAGGTTTGTGCTGCTTGGTTTATCGCTGCTGCTCGTCGTTTCCAACGTCTTGGCGGCAACGGCGAATAGCTTTTTTGTTTTAATTTTTGCTCGAGTACTGCTGGGAATTGCCTTGGGAGGGTTCTGGTCGATGGCCGCTGCCCTGGCAATGCGCATGGTGCCCGACAATCTGTTTGCACGCGCCATGTCTATTGTTTTGACCGGCGTGTCTGTCGCTACCGTTTGCGCAGCCCCTCTGGGCGCCTATATTGGTGGTCTCTGGGGGTGGCGCAGTGCGTTTATTGCCGCTAGTTGCCTTAGTCTAGTGACGCTCGTGACTCAGCTTTTCGTCATTCCTGCCATGCCGCCAAAAGACAACCCAAGCCTGCGCACTCTCTTCCAACTGCTCACACGCACGCAGGTTCGCGTTGTGCTGTTAGCCGTAGTGCTGATGATTTCAGGCCATTTTGCCGGATTTACCTACATACGACCGCTCCTTGAAGAGGTGGCGCAGCTATCCGTCAGTGCAATCTCTGCGGTACTACTCGGCTTTGGCATTGGTGGTTTTTTTGGCAATTTCGCCGGTGCATTTATCGCGGAGCGTAGCGAGCGCAACGCCATTATGTTTGGTGGGGCACTCATTATTGCGATCACCATTACGCTACTGTTCGCGGGTAGTTTGGCCAGCGTTACTGCCGTGTCTATCGCACTGTGGGGGTTTGCTTTCGGCGCTTTTCCCATCGGATTTCAAACCTGGATAGTTCGTGCCGCGCCGGATCAAGTTGAAGCTGCAGGGGGCTTGATAGTTGCCGCCTTTCAGGTTGCTATCGCCAGTGGCGCTATAGGCGGCGGCATACTAGTGGATTACCTCGGCGCGCTGGGTGGGCCCCTATTAGCCCTGATCACTACCAGCCTGGGAACCCTGCTTGTGCTGTCATTTGGGCCACGCTCACAAAGCCCGGCCTGATAGCAAGAGAGCCGGGAGTAGTGAGACTTCCCGGCTCCTCAGTTGACTAGACCACCCAGCGGAAATGCGGTGATTCAAGCGTTACATGCCTCTTGCAGTTCCCGTTACCCACTGTTCATCACCGTTCAATATCGCACAGGAAACTCTCCAGAATGGCACGGCTTTGGGCCAGTTTGGCTGCTTTCTGGTCGGCAAACTCAATTTGTTCGTGCAAGACATTGCGTAGTTCGTCACAGGGCTCGAAGACTGGGCCCTCCCCTCTCACACACGGTAGGAATTGCTTGATGGTTGCCAGAGTCATGCCTGCTGAACCGAGCAGTTTGATCCGCTCGACAGTGCGAATCTCACCCTGCCCGTAATGACGGTACCCATTGGTGGCGCGCGTTGGCTTAAGCAAACCTTCCGCTTCATAGTAGCGCAGCATGCGAATGCTTACTCCGGTGCGTTTTGCCAGCTCGCCTATTTTCATTTCACTCTATTGACTCTTACAGCGCTGTTAGGGTTTAGGGTAGTGACTCCTCACTGCAAGTTCAATCAGGAGTTAATGCCATGTTCACTAACACCAGCACTTTTCAGGCCCATATTAATGGGCAACCAGCCACTCTTTCAGAGCTGATACCCCTGGCCTTTGCAGGGTTTGCCCATTTCACGGCCATGCAGGTACGAGATCGAGAGGTCAAAGGGCTAGATCTTCATCTTGCCCGCCTGCAGAAAGCGTCAAAAGAGTTTTTTGGAAAGATGCTTCCCGAGGAGCAACTGGTCTCCTACATCAAAACAGCTATTGATAAAGGCCCGAAAGACCAGTCATTAACGGTCACTCTCTTCTCCCGCCATGGCGAATTCACCGCGGCCAGCATGGATGCGGAGCCAGACGTGCTCGTCCGTAGCAGCGCACCGGCTAATGGCCCTAAAGGGCCGTTGAGGCTGAGTAGGGTAGATCACGAGCGACCTCTAGCTTCTATCAAGCACGTTGGTGAGGCGGGCAAAACCTACTATCTACATCAAGCTCTGCGCCAGGGTTTCGACGATGCAGCCTTTGTCGACCGCCATGGGCGATTGAGCGAGGCAACCATCTGGAACCTTGCCTTCTGGGACGGTGAGACGGTGATCTGGCCACAGGCAACGATATTGCAGGGCACCATGATGGGTATTGTTCAACGCCAACTAAACCGCCTCGGTATTGCCCAGCGCCACGAGGAGATCACCATTGAGCGTCTTCAGGAACTGCCCGGTGCCGCGGTGATGAATTCATGGACACCTGGGATCGCAGTCACTGCCATTGCTACCACTGCTTTTGCAGAAATAACCCCGTTCATCAGTCTGCTTCATAAAGCCTACCAAGCTGAGCCCAACAGTGTGTTGTAGGGGGTCTTTCCATATAGCGCGGAATCTGAGACAACACCATCGATTTTCCAGCGTTGTCTCAGCAAGCTCTTCGGCAAAGTGCATTGCACATTGCCCCCCGCCACCACAAGAGTGAACACGGCCTTTCCGTTCAAACGTTGCAATCAACAGACCAGTTGCTCGCTCAATGCTGGTAAGCGCACCTTTATTTAACAAAAGGCTTTCAAGGGCCTGCATGTAGGCTCGCTTGTATGTGTTGAATTGCCATGCCTTACTCACTCTTATAAGGGTAGATTTAGCAAACACAATGTTAAATTTAATTAACTTTAGACTTAAGCCAATCGACAAAGGCCTGCATTTTGGCGCTATGCTGCCAACTTTGGGTCGGGATGTAGTAACACAGCATTGAATCAACGCCTTGATACGACATTGGCTGCAATGTGTTAGCTTTCACAAAGTCAGAAACCAGAGTCTCTGAACAAAACACCAGCCCTTTCCCAGCAATAGCTTCATACACGCCATAGAGCTCCTGATCAAAATATCTTATTTCAAAGTTTGGAAGAGACTCCCCATTTTCCATTAACCAGCTTTCCCAAGGTGAATCCGGTAATTTACTATTCTTCCATTTAGTCAGGTAGACAATAGGAGGCTTACCCGCTGTGATAGAGTTGATAAAAGAAGAGCCTCCATACACGTTAAAACGTTCTTTTTTCAATAAGCTTGACTCATCAACACGGGTTACGTCTCCCAAACGGATAGAGAGGGCATTAACTTTAGATGCCACCACTTCACCTGTTGATATTTCAACATCAATATTTTGATAGATTTTATTGAAATCATGTAATAACGGAATTAACACCAGGGCAGCAAAGGATGAAGTGGTATCAACATTCAGTCGTGATGCCCCTGACTTTATATTATCTAGCGCAGTCTGAATTTTCTGCAGACCTGCTGTTGTTGCCTCAGCGAGCTGGTGCCCCTCTGAAGTTAATATCACTTTTCGGTTTTTTCGGTTAAACAGCCGCACTCCCAACCTACTCTCAAGGTTGCTGATGTGGTGCGACACACCTGCTGGCGTTATCGACAGCTCCTCAGCGGCATCTTTAAAGCTCCCCAGTCGAGCTGCTGCTTCAAACACCTTAATCGCTTGCAATGAAGCCTTCACCGCCAGCCCCCCATTTTGGACTCAAACCCGTTTCTCAATAGGTAAGTTTTATTCATCTATCGAGCCAGTTTATTCATTTGTCGCAGTATTGGCAAAAAGGCAGCATAGCCACTCCACATCACTATCAGTCGAGCCCACTATGCACACATTACTTCATATAGACGCCAGCGTACGCAAGACGTCCAACCCAAACCCCGACCACAACTCAATATCAAAGCGCATTGCTATGCAGTTTGTTGATAAATGGAGGTCTGCTAAAAGTACAGATAATTACATTTATCGTGATATTGGCTTAAATCCACCAGCTTTCATTGACCAAGACTGGATAGGCGCTGTGTTTACTCCGGATGACCGAAAAAGTTCTGAGCAACTCGAAAAACTGGCTTTATCAGATCAGCTATTTAACGAGTTATCTCAAGCGGATGTCATTTTAATATCTTCACCTATGTACAACTACGGCATGCCCGCCCCTCTTAAAGCATGGTTCGATCAGGTAATGCGTATAAATAAAACATTTAGCTTTGACTTGGCTCGTGGCGACCATCCTATAGAGCCCCTTTTGTCTGGAAAAATACTTATTTTAGTGACCTCATGCGGAGAATTTGGGTTTGGGCCAGGAGGTGAACGTGAGCATATGAATCACCTCGGGCCACATATTAAAACATTGGGCAGATACTTGGGTGTCGAGTCATTTTATGAAATAACGTCAGAGTACCAAGAATTTGGGGACGAAAGGCATCAGGAATCAGTTGCTAATGCGCTTAAAAATGCAGGATTACTAGCGACTGATTTGGCTAGCAAAGCATAAATCCTTAAGCAGTAGCAGGGCAGTGCAATATGCGCTGCCCTGCTTAAAAGCTATTAATCTTGAACAGTAATACAGAAACTGCAACGCTAACCTGCCGTTTTAGGTGGGCTAAACGCTTTACTGTAATAGCCAGATGGATCGAAGCAGCAAACGCGGCGCTTTCCAGAAGCAAGCATGTCGCAAGCATCTAGAATCCGCTTCGCTCGGGTCTTGGACTGCTTGGCGGACATAATCCAATGAATCCAGTCCAGGCGAGCAATCGTCGTGGTATCGCTCCAAACGGCTTGAGCTTCTGGAGACGCTGCAAGGGCATCCTGCAAATCAGCGGGCACCTCGGGTTCAGGCTCCTGCTCTACGGGCGTAATCTCAAAGGTGACATCGTCGCCACTATTAACGCCTGCCGATTCAAGCAGCTCTTTACTTACCCGCAACCAATGGCTCAATTGGCCGTCCGGTTCAAGAGTAGCCTGGAAGGCATAAGTATTGAGGGTGCCCTCTACCGTTGTCCTACCTCGCCGTGGGAGCTTCTCACTCACGCTTTTGGGCAGCACGACAAAAGCCCATAAATTATCGCTATCCTGCTTGGCCGGACGAAGAAGCGTTGCATTAAACTGAGATGTCATAGCTCTTTGTGTCCTATTTTTAATGTGGCAATTAATAGCACTCCAATCAAAAGGGGCAGCCCCTCCTCCAGAGCAGGCTGCCTGTGACATGGTGCTGCTGCATAGCTCATGGCCTCCTCACTCTGATTATAGTCAGAGTGAGGCCCTATCTTCAGACGCGATTTATTGATACTCCGCCATCTGCCAACAGTGCCGTTCCGGTCGTAAAGCTTGATGCATCTGAAGCCAGGTAGAGTGCGGATTGAGCAATTTCTTCAGGCTTTGCCGTCCGCTTCATTGCATGCAGGTTGGCTACGAACGCTAACGCTTCGGGGGTATTGGCAAACTCCTTGGCGGCAGCGGTATCCGTTCCCCCCGGCAGTAACGCATTCACCCGAATGTTATCAGGGCCATACTCGCAGGCGAGCACCTGCGTCAGCCCTATTAGTCCCGCTTTACTGGCCGCATAAGCCGCCATGCCAGGCATTCCGGCGCTATAGCCAACAAATGTCGAAGTAAAAATTAACGAGCCACCGCCAGCCGACCGCATGGCAGGCAGTTGATACTTAGCGGCCAGAAAAGCGCTTGTTAAATTAGTCGTGATTACCTGATTCCAATCAGCCAATGACATCTCGGGCACCGGCCCCATCGCGCCTAAAATGCCTGCGTTGTTAAATGCCGCGTCCAGTTGACCAAACCGCGCGAGTGTCTCATCAACGAGCTTTCTGGCGAAAGACTCATCACCTACGTCGCCGGCAACCGCTAACGCTTGGCCACCCTCTTCTTTTATTGCGCTGACCAGCACCTCCAGCTCTGACTCTCTTCTGGCCGCTACCACGACAGTAGCTCCCTCCCTAGCGAAAAGCCGGGCAGTCGCTCTACCAATACCTGCGCTGGCACCAGTAACAATGGCAACTTTATTTTCGAGTGCACCCATCTTTATGACCTCCATCACTGTTCAGAAAAAGGGGAAATTCCCCCACCAACAGCGAAGATCATAAGAAGCCTTTTACCTGGCGCCGACCCGAAACTTGCTACATTGCGCAGGTACTAAAATGCTGAGCATACCTGTGGCCTTTTCAGGGCACGGCGTAGCTGACCCGCCTGCTGATTCCCGACGAGCCGGGCTTCAACCTGTACTGTTCGAGCTTAAGGGAGTAGGGTAGCCCTCCGGATCGACTCCCCCAGCGCTTTGTTGCGATTCACTGTGGAAGTCCATCTGCCTCCCTATTTAAGGCGTTTCCAGCGCCTGACACTTGCACGACCTGATCGCCAACCGCGATATCATCTCGCTACAGACATACCTAGAAAGATGTTCTGTTTTTTGCTTACGTCCTGTCGCGGCCACTCCTTCAAGGGAACTGTGGTTGCTATTTAGGATGCTAGGGCTGCAAAGCCTATGGGTATTCAATGAACGAAGAAAGTTTCTATCAATTCTCGACCGTGACTGTGCTCGCCTTGTTGGCGTTTTTTTACGGCGGCACTTACCTGCTGACCTTGCTGATCAAGAAGAAAAAGGAAAATACTGACGCCTTTATGGTGTCTAATCACCAGATCGGCTTTGGCCTTGGCGCTGCCAGCATGACCGCCACCTGGATCTGGGCAGCCTCGTTCTACGGCGCCGCCACCTCGGGTTATACCTATGGCATTTCCGGCCCTTTACATTACGGGCTGTGGGGCGCGCTGATGATTCTGTTTATCTACCCCTTTGGCCGACGTTTTCGCAAACTGGCGCCCAATGCGCACACCCTGGGTGAGCTTATCCATGCCCGCCATGGTTCTTCCAGCCAGATGATTCTTGCCTCCTCCAACATCCTGGGCAGCATCATCAGCCTGATGGTCAACTTCACCGCTTCCGGCGCGCTGGTTTCGGTGCTTTCGCCCCTCTCTTTCCAGGCCGGTGTGGTTATTGCTGGGGTCGGGGTGCTCTCCTATACGCTGTGGTCAGGCTTCCGCGCCTCAGTGCTGACGGACTTTGCCCAACTGATGGCGATGATGGCCGTGGCCATCCTGATTATTCCAGCGGTAATGTTTGCTCTCGGCGGCCCGGAAACGCTGTCAGACGGCATGAGTCTTCTTACGCCAGAACAAGCCAACCTGTTCTCGATGGACGCGATCCTCAATCAAGGTGCGCCCTTCTTTGTAGCGGTGCTGGCATACGCCATTGGCAACCAGACCATTTCCCAGCGCCTATTCGCCGTGCGTGAAGATCATATCAAACCGACCTTTATCACCGCGACCATTGGTTATGGTGCCATTGTCATTGGTCTTGGCATGATCGGCTTGATGGCATTGATGACCGGCATGGAGCCGATCGATGGCGACATGAACAATCTGATTCCGCAGATGGTTTCAATGTACCTCTCACCGGTGTTTATCGGGTTGTTCTTTATTCTGGTGATCGGTTCGCTCTCCTCCACTGCTGACTCGGATCTTTCCGCCATGTCGGCGATTGTGATGGCCGATGTCTACGGTAAAAACATTGCCAAAAACAAGCCCGACCCGACCAAGATGCTGTTTATTGGCCGGTTAACCATGATCGTCGCGACGCTGATCGGGGTGGTTCTTGCCAGCTTCTCGATGGACATTCTGATCATGCTGGTCTTCGTTGGTGCGCTGTGGGGTGCAATTGTGTTCCCGGTCATCGCCAGTTGCTTCTGGGATCGAGTCACCAACAAGGCCTTCACCTCCGCTGTCATCGCGGGCTTGGTGATGTTCTGTGTCGCACGATTCGAGCTAGTACCGATGATTGGCGTCACTGCGGGGCTGTTTGAACTACTCGCCGCCGTCGGCGGTGGTGTGGTGCTCGGTCTGATGGCCTTCGGCTTCTGTGGGCGCAGAATTGGTTTGGTTTTCGGCACACTCTGCGCCATTGTGCTGGCCTACTTCTGCGTCGGATTCCTGCGGGACTACACCGTGCTGCTGGCTTCCTTAATGGCTTACGGCGTCAGCACCATCTTCTGCATCGCGGTCAGCCTGATGAGTTCCAGTAAGTTCGACTTCTCGCAGATCGATCAGAAAGTGATCAACTACGACCCGACCAAACCTGCGACGCAAGGCTAAGTCCAGCGCCACGCTAGATTCATCACTTCATCCGCTGGTGCGCCAAGCGCACCAGCCAGACAATAGGAAAGCGCATGCAAACCTTTATCTTGGCGTTATATGTACTGATCTGGCCGTTGATCTCACTTGTCATCTTCGCGGTGATTGGCATCGCCACCGTCAAAGACATTCGCATTGCACGACGTGATAAGCGTGAACTGGTGTGATGTAGCTCTTCATCGATGAACAGTAACAGTGGTTAAGGAAAATAGAGGCAAGGAAAAGAGATGCGGCAAAGGATTGCCGTGGTTTGTAACCCTACATCAAGCTCCAAAATGCATCGACCAGCGGGTTTTTTAAGTTTTTCTTTAACGTAAACAAGCCAATATCGTAGGGTTCCAGCTCAGGCTTCACATCAAGCACCCGAATACGATCCTTCAATGGGCTGTTATCGAGCACAATTTTTGGCACTACGCCAATGCCGAAGCCCAAGCTCACCATACTTACAATCGCCTCATTGCCCGTGACCTGTGCATAAATGCGCGGGGCAATATCGCGTTGGCGAAACCATTCGTCCACACGAGTTCTTGAGACACCGCTTTCAGATAAAATCATCGGGATACTCGCCCACTCTTCGGGTGCGGTTGGCGAGGTCGTGGGAATATTTGGCACTTGCTGCTCAAGTGGTGCGATAAATAACAAAGGCGACGTGGCAATGGGCTTGAATGCTAACCCGCGAGGTAAGTTTGCGGGGCGTGCCGCGATGCTGAGGTCTTCTTTACCGTCCAGAACATGCGCAATCGCGTGTTCTGGATCCCCCGTGCGCAGCTTTATTTCAATCGCAGGATAGGCGATACGAAAGCGGCGCAGCAGCTCGTACAGAAAACTGTAGCTCGCGGTGACTGAACCGTACAAGCTGATTTCACCGCTTAATTGATCAGAGTTGTCAGTTAACTCATGGCGGATCAAGTTCCACTGGCTGCTGGTATCGCGCGCGTATTTAAGAAATTTCTGGCCTTCCTGAGTCAATGCCACGGTTCGATTGTCGCGATTAAACAGCGGTACACCCAGCTCGTCTTCTAAATGACGAATGTTGCGCGACAGCGCAGAAATGCTGATATGACACTCATCGCTGGCGCGTCCAAAATGCAGCGTTTCTGCCAGGGCAAGGAATTGTTTTAAAAGTTTAATATTCATAATAAGACCGACGCTCCGCGACTGCGCTTGTGGCGATGTCCGAATACTAACCGACAGTTGCGAAAAATGGGACGTGTTATTGCAAATATATCAATTTAAGAAAGAGTCACTCTTCTATACATTACCTCTCATCACATGCTCTTACCGACATGGCGCTAGCGTTTCCCCCTAGCGACGGTGTCACCTTTTTAATATCGGTGTACCTTACACCGACACATTGATCATAAAATTAGGATGCTAACGATGGCTAACTATTTCAATACGTTACCGCTACGCGAGCAATTGGCTCAGCTAGCGCAATGCCGCTTCATGCACACCGCTGAGTTTGCTGATGGCGTCGAAGCGCTAAAAGGCAAAAAAATGGTGGTTATCGGCTGTGGCGCACAAGGCCTTAACCAAGGTTTGAACCTACGTGACAGCGGCCTAGATGTTTCTTATGCACTGCGTCCTGAAGCCATTGAGCAAAAGCGCCAGTCCTGGAAAAACGCCACTGAAAACGGTTTTGTGGTAGGAACTTACGAAGAGTTGATCCCCACCGCAGACGTTGTTTTGAACCTCACCCCTGATAAGCAGCACACTTCAGTAGTGAACACAGTGATGCCGCTGATGAAGGAAGGCGCCTGCCTGTCTTACTCTCACGGTTTCAACATCGTAGAAGAAGGCATGAAAATTCGCGACGACTTAACCGTCATCATGGTGGCACCGAAGTGCCCTGGCTCTGAAGTTCGCGCTGAATACGTGCGTGGTTTCGGTGTTCCCACCTTGATCGCTGTTCACGAAGACAATGACCCCAAAGGCGAAGGCCTTGCGCTCGCCAAAGCTTACGCAGTAGGTACTGGCGGCCATAAAGCGGGCGTGCTGATGTCCTCTTTCATCGCGGAAGTGAAATCCGACCTGATGGGCGAGCAAACGATCCTTTGCGGCATGCTGCAAACGGGCTCCCTGCTTTGCTTCGACAAGATGGTCGAAGAAGGTATCGACCCGGGCTACGCCTCACGTTTGATTCAATACGGCTGGGAAACAGTCACCGAAGCACTGAAGTACGGCGGTGTGACGAACATGCTGGATCGTCTTTCTAACCCAGCGAAGATCAAAGCGTTCGATCTTTCTGAAGAGTTAAAAGACATCATGCGTCCGCTGTACAACAAACACCAAGACGACATCATGAGTGGCCACTTCTCTAAAACGATGATGGAAGACTGGGCGAACGATGATGCGAACCTTCTAAAATGGCGTGCAGAAACGGCTGAAACGAACTTCGAGAAAACACCCGCTGGCGATGTAGAAATCTCTGAGCAAGAGTTCTTCGACAACGGCATTTTGATGGTCGCTATGGTGAAAGCCGGTGTTGAGCTTGCTTTCGAAACCATGACAGCGGCGGGCATCATCGCTGAATCGGCTTACTACGAGTCGCTACACGAAACGCCGCTCATCGCGAACACCATCGCGCGTAAGAAATTGTACGAAATGAACGCGACTATCTCTGATACGGCGGAATACGGTTGCTACCTCTACAACCACGCCTGTGTGCCACTGTTGGCAGACTTTATGAAAGGCATCAAATCCGATGTGATCGGTAAAGGGCTTTCGCTAGACGACAACGGCGTTGATAACGCACGCCTGATCGAAGTTAACACTGCCCTTCGTTCACACCCCGTAGAAGCCGTTGGCTCGGTTCTTCGTGGCTACATGGCTGACATGAAAAAAATCGTTTAATCGCCTGATTAAACGATAGACGTTCAGGTCATCAAAACCTAAGCCGTCAAAAAAAGCCGAGATATCATCACGATATGCTCGGCTTTTTTGGTTCCCCGAACAGCGTAAGGAAGAGAGTAATGGATTCGTTAACCCGCCTAGACGATATTCACCAAAACCATATCCGCCTAACAAAAGCGACGGTTAGCTTTGATGATCGTTTCACACTAAGCGAGATTGATTGGACCATTACGCCAGAACAGCATTGGGTTATCACTGGCCCCAATGGCGCAGGTAAATCCGCCCTTGCTGCTGCGCTCGCGGGCATTGGTGACATCCAGAGCGGAAGCATTCAAGGCCTTCCCAACAACGTGGAAATCGTCTCTTTTGAAGCACAGGCAGAGCTCATCGCCCAAGAGTTGAAAAAAGACGACGCCGACATTATGGACGTCATTTCACTCGGCACTCCCGTCAGTGAAATGATTTTCGACCACTGCCAAGACACTGAACTTGCCCAATCCTTGGTCGAGAAATTTGGCCTAGGGAAACTGCTCGATCGCGCGTTTCGTAAACTTTCCACCGGTGAAACCCGCAAAGTCATGCTGATTCGCGCGCTGGCCAACAAGCCTGATTTACTTATTTTAGACGAACCATTCGATGGCCTGGATGTAGACACGCTCGCCATGCTGCAAGCACATCTAGCCTCTATCATCGACACCGTTCCCATGGTCATGGTGCTGAATCGCTTTGATGAAATGCCCGACTTCATCACCCATGTGGCCTACTTAGATAAAGAACGTGGGGATAAAGACCGTTCGGATAACAATAGTGGGAATAAAAAGAGAGGGGATAAACAGAGTGGCGACAAAGGCCGCTTGAAGCTCACGGTAGATCGTCTGGACGACGCCGCCTTTAATGAGCTCTACCAATTACTGCATTTGAAAACCACCGACCTAAGCGTGCCGGAGGCCGACCCCACCAATAAGCTACCCGCTCTCGACCCGAGCCAGCCATTAGTAAAACTAACGCAAGCGACCATCCAATACGGCGACACCGTGATTGTCGATAAGCTCGATTGGACGATAGAACGGGGCCAGCATTGGCAACTGAGCGGCCCTAACGGTAGCGGCAAAACCTGCGTTTTATCGTTGATCACCGGCGATCATCCGCAGTGCTATACCAACGATATTTTCGTGTTTGGTTTCCAGCGCGGTAACGGCGAAAGCATCTGGCAGATTAAACAGTTTATCGGCTATGTATCCACTAACCTGCAGTGGGAATACCGGGTTAGCACCAGCTGCAAAAACGTGATTATTTCCGGTTTCTACGACAGCATCGGCATGTACACCAAGCCCACTGACAGCCAGAAAAAAATTGCCGACCAATGGCTCGAACTACTGGGCATGCAAGACCGCGCCGACCAGCCGTTTAACAAACTCTCGTACGGCGACCAGCGCCTGCTACTCATTGCCCGCGCCATGGTCAAACATCCGCCCCTGTTGATTCTAGATGAACCTTGCCTTGGCCTGGACGACATAAACCGCCAACTGGTCCTCGCCCTGATCGAGAAAATCTGCCAGGGCTCAGAAACCACCGTGCTCTACGTCAACCACCACGCGGAAGATCAGATAACAGGCATAGAGCATTATTTAGGACTGGAGAAAAATAACTAATTTTTCAAATAGTTAATATCATTAACTATACTGAAAAATGGCCAGCCAGCTAGTCTTTTTTGTCTATCGTTACCTCAATCGATTTGCTATCGCCAGCAAACCATTTCTGAACATACAGAGTACCCACGATAGGCGCCGTTCCTTCATCAGGCACTTCTTTATAGCGAACGCTGTTTTTGGTTTCTTTCTCGTATTCAAACATAACTACTTTCTTCGACATGAAACATATCCAGTAAATAATAATTAGGACTTGGGCGACTAATGTCGCTCAACAGGCTTGTTAGGTTTTGGAATTAATCAGTCTCAAAGCGAACGGTTACTTTCGATCCGCACACCTGAGCGACGCAACGCGCATAGCCTTCAAGAGATCATCGACCTTGTGATGATATAGATCAAGGTCTACGTTGGATGCAGGCGCAGCCTGTTGCCGTGCCTTCACGCATCACACGGAGGTGAATATTGTTAGCAAGCTCAGGATCCACGCCCAGTCGCAGACACTGCCCGGTAGCAAGGCCGCCTTCGTCAGCGGCCAAACGATCCACCCCAACGGTGGCCCATCGTCACGCCCTCTTGATCACATAAAGATATGGATGCAATGAACCACGGCACAAAGCCCCATGACACCGATCAAAAGCCCCGGCGCTGGCTCGATAGCGCCACCCACCCTTCTGGCTGACCCGCGAAGGGCCCGCGCTGTTTGAGTTCCACCGCCAGGCGCGTCTGGACTCCGGCGGCTTCGCACCGCTCGATGGTGACGGGCGCATACCCGACGACGCCGTGGCCGACACCATGCTTACCGCGCGCATGGCGCATAGTTGTGCCTTAGCAGCGCTACAGGGCGTGCCGGGCGCTGCCGCGCTGGCCGAGCATGCTATTCGCGCGTTGGAAGGTAAGCTGCACGACGAGCAACACGGCGGCTGGTTCGGGGCCGACCCCGCCACCAGCGACGACCGCACTAAGCAGTGCTATACCCATCACTTCGTCGCCCTCGGTGCCGCCACTGCGACCCACGCCGATATTCCCGGCGCGGCTGCTCTGCTCGAAGAGGCCATTGGGGTGATCGACACCCGCTTCTGGTCGATGGATGAGCAAGCTTTCGTCGAGAGTTTCAGCCAGGACTGGAGCGAACTGAGCGACTACCGCGGCGGTAACAGCAACATGCACGGCGTAGAGCTGTGCTTGGCCCTAGCCGATGTGCGCGACGAACCGCTGTGGCTTGATCGGGCGCTGGCCATCGTCGAACGACTGATTCACCGCCACGCGGCTCCCCGGGAATACCGCATCCTCGAGCATTTTCACGGCGACTGGTCGGAGTGGCCGGAACACAACGCCGACCGCCCTGACGACGGCTTCTACCCCTATGGCGCTACGCCGGGGCACGGCTTTGAGTGGTCGCGTTTGATGCTGCACCTGGAAGCATCGCTGCAATCCCGCGGCCGAACGGTTCCTGCTTGGCTGTTCACCGACGCTGCGGCGCTATTTGACGCCAGCCTGCGCGATGGCTGGAATACCGACGGCGCCCCGGGGCTGGTATATACCGTCGATTGGGAGGGTAACCCGCACTCCCTGCGGCGACGCCACTGAACCCACGCCGAGGCGGCGGGCGCGGCGGCCGCGTTCCTACAGCGCACCGGCGAGGCCCACTACGAGCACTGGTATCGGCAACTCTGGGATGCGATCGACACTCTCTTTATCGATCGTAAACGGGGCGGCTGGCACCAGGAGCTCAACGGTGAGTTGCAGATCGACCCCGCCGAAGGCGACGTCAAACCCGATCTCTACCATGCCTACCAGTCCACGTTGCTGCCACGGTTGCCCTTAGCCCCCAACCTAGCGTTAACCGTCCACCGGTTGTAACTGGTTGTAATAAATAGTGCAACGTTCACCCGAGGTGGTCACCCCTCAGTCGCCGTGCCTGTCGTGGGCCCGGCTTTTTCAGTTTATTTCAGTCATACCAGTGGTGGATTACGCTCAGCGAACTGGCCGTTCCAATAGGGATAATAGGGGTAAGGCGGAGTTACCGCGCTCGCCACGTCTAATCGTGCAACCTGAGACTCATCAAGGCGCCAGCCAACCGCACCGAGATTCTGCCGTAACTGGTTTTCGTCCCGGGCACCTATCAAAACCGATGACACCGTCGGACGGCGCAGCAACCAGTTAATCGCTACCTGGGGCACGCTCTTGCCGACTTCGTCAGCGATCTCGAATAGCACGTCCAGTACCCGGTACAGTCTTTCATTCGGCACAGGTGGCGCGAATCCTTCGGTCTCGTGAAGACGGCTCCCGGCGGGCAGTGGTTGGCCGCGACGAATCTTACCGGTTAGGCGGCCCCAGCCCAGCGGGCTCCACACCAGAGCACCCAGGCCTTGATCCTGCCCCAACGGCATCAGCTCCCACTCGTAATCCCTGCCCACCAGGGAGTAATACGTCTGGTTCGCCACGAAGCGCACATAGCCATAACGCTCGGCAACGCTCTGGGACTTCATCAACTGCCAACCAGAGAAGTTGGATGCCCCTAAGTAGCGAACCTTACCAGCCCGCACCAGATCATCCAGTGCGGACATCACCTCCTCCACCGGGGTCATGGCATCGAAGTGATGCAGTTGCAGCACATCGATATAATCGGTTCCCAGCCTTTTTAGTGCGCGCTCGGTGGCGCGGATCAAGTGGTGTCGAGAGCTGCCCACGTCATTGGCGTCATCCCCGCTGCGTAGTGACAGTTTCGTGGACACGATCACCCGGTCACGACGGCCTTTGATCGCCGCACCAAGGATCGCTTCCGATGCACCATCGGAATAAACATCTGCGGAGTCGAACAGATTGACCCCAGCGTCCAGACATATATCGATCAGCCGCTTCGCTTGCTCAACATCGGTATTGCCCCAGGCACTGAACAGCGGCCCCTTGCCACCGAAGGTGCCGGCCCCGAAACCCAATGCAGGCACCTTGAAACCAGACCGCCCTAGATAACGATATTCCATCACACTCACTCCTGTTCGCAGGAAATTGCCGGGGCGGGCCGAAGGGACTCGCCATGCTCACGTTTGATGGCCCAAACGGCCACCGCCAGTCCGGTAAGAGCAACCAGTGCGGCGGCGCCAGGCACGGCGGTAAAGCTGCCGCTGCGCTCAATCACCACACCGCCCAAGCCCGCACCAATGGCATTGCCCAGATTGAACGCACCGATATTGAAGCTGGACGCCAGGCTGGCCGCGCCTTCCGCCCGGTTAAGTACCCACAGTTGCAAGGGCGCCACCGTAGCGAAACCGGCCATGCCCAGCAGGCCGACGAAGACCACCGTTGTCCACTGATAGCCGAGCGCAAAAGGAAACAGACCCAGCACCGCCGCCAGCACTGCCAATGTGATAATCAGGGCCGGTGCCAGCCCCCGATCCGCGAGACGCCCGCCGAGCAGGTTACCGACGATCATGCCAACGCCGAATACCAGCAGAATCAGCGACACCGCATCCTGGGAGAAACCGGCGATGCCGGTCAGCATCGGCTGGATGTAGGTAAACACGGTGAACACCCCGGCGATGCCAAGCGCTGTCATCAGCAACCCCAGCAACACCGTGGGTCGACCGATCGACGCCAGACTCTTTTGCCAACCCAATACCTCTCCGTCACCGCTGTCGCGAGGCACCATGAGGGCGATCACCAGGGTCGCCAGTACGCCCACACCGGTGATTGCCCAGAAGGTGGTGCGCCAGCCATATTCGTGCCCCAGCCAAGCGCCAGCGGGCACGCCCAGCAGCGTCGCCACGGTCAAGCCGGTGAACATCGTGGCGATGGCACTGGCCCGTTTGTCCGGCGCCACCAGGCCAGTGGCGACCACCGAACCGACGCCGAAAAAAGTGCCGTGTGCTAGGGAGGTCACCACCCGGGCAACCATCAGCATCGAGTAGTTCGGAGCCAGCGCGCAGGCCAGGTTGCCGAGGGTAAAAATAACCATCAACGCCACCAGCACCTTCTTGCGAGGCCAGCGGGCACTGGCAATGGTGAGCAACGGCGCGCCCACGAACACACCCAGGGCATATCCGGAGATCAGCAGGCCCGCTTGGCGGATGCTCACATCCAGATCGGCGGCCACTTGCTCCAGCACCCCCATGATCACGAACTCGGTGGTGCCGATGCCGAAGGCACCAATGGTCAAAGCGTAGAGCGCCCAGGGGATCGGGCGCGAAGAGGTTGAAGTCATCATCAAAACGTCCATCAGGGAATGATGAGGCGAATGCTAGACCTGCATCACCCTCCTTGATACCTTTAGTATCTTTAATGACTTTCAATATTTTATTGATAATGAGACCATCATGGATCGTCTAAGCGACATCGCTCTCTTTCTTCGCGTGGTGGATCTGGGTACGATCAGCGCCGCCGCCCGCAGCCTTGACCTCTCGGTGGCCGTGGCCAGCCAACGTCTGCAGCGGTTGGAAAAGGGCCTCAATGTACGACTACTGCACCGCACAACCCGACGCCTTCACCCCACCCCCGAGGGGCTGGCACTGGCGGAACAGGGCCGCGATCTAGTGGAGGGGCTGGAAGCACTCACCCAGGATCTACGCAGCGGCGCCGACAACGTCACCGGCACCCTGAGAGTTACTCTGCCCCACTCCTTCGGGCGTCAGTACATTTCACCGCTGTTACCCGAGTTCCTTAACCGCTACCCCCGCTTGAACCTGGATGTCAGCCTGACGGATCAGGTGGTCGACCTGGTCGGCGAGGGCTATGACCTGGGCATTCGCATCGGCATTCTGGAAGACTCCAGCCTGGTGGCCCGGCGCTTGGCCGACGACGAGCGGGTACTGTGCGCCTCTCCCGGCTACTTGGCCCGCCACGGCACCCCGCAACGCCCCAGCGACCTGGTCGATCACCAATGCCTGGTACTTTCCAGCAATCGGCGTCGGCAGGACATCTGGCATCTCACCGACAAACAAGGGCAAAGCGAGGCAGTACAGGTAGGCGGCCGCATACGCAGCAATCAGGGAGAAATGCTCACCGAAGGGGTACTCGGCGGCTTGGGCATCGCACAGCACTCGGTGTGGCACATCCACGAATACCTGCACAGCGGTCAATTGAGCGTGGTATTGCCGGATTACCGGTTAACGGAAACCAGCATCTACGCGGTGATGCCCCAGCGCCAGTTGGTGCCACCTCGGGTGCGGGCGTTTGTGGCGTTTCTGGGAGAGCGGCTCGCTGAACATCCTGTCTGGGCGTTGCGGCGGGAAGATCAGTAAGTGTCAATTGCATCTAGATCGAGATGGATCCATCGATGTGAGCCGACCAGTGCTTTTCACCAATCTTGCCTATCAAAAAGTTTTCACCCAGCGGTCGTCCTGTTTAACGCTACGAAACTGGAAAACCATGCTTTCGAGCGGCCCAGACAGCCAACAGAGTTGCCGTCAGTAACACCAAGAGCGCGGGCGGGAAAGCACCAGCACCAAAGCGATCCAAAAGCACGCCGCCGATGACACCACCGCCAGCGATAGCCAAGTTCCAGACAGTAACCAGCATCGATTGCGCAACGTCTGCCGCTTCTCCAGCCGCCTTGGCGAGAGCTGTTTGGAACAGCGTGGCAGCTCCCCCAAATGCGAGTCCCCAGGCGCCGACAGCTACATAAATGGCAACAGGCATATCACCTGCGATACCAAGCATCAGTGCCGCTACCCCGAACAGGGAGGTGCTGGCGAGCGTCATTACACGAAGATAGCGATCAATCAACACGCCAATGACCCAAATGCCGACCAACGCAGCAATACCGAATACCAGCAAGACCAGATCGGTTCGCTCAGCCAGATTAGCATCAGCCAAAAAAGGAGCGATATAGGTGTAAAGGATGTTATGCGCGAGCACGAAGGCCAGTACTACAAATAGCACCGGACGAATACCTGGAAGGGTGAATACCTGCCTAAGCGTTAGCCGCTTACCAACGGATTGACCCGCGAAGTCAGGCACCTTTGTATGAACCCACACGATCAGGATCAGCGCCATAAGCGTCATTATTCCAAAGCAAGCGCGCCACCCCATCAGTGTGCCTAGAAACGTGCCAGCCGGGACACCCAAAGAGAGTGCCAATGGTGTTCCCACCATCGCAATAGCAATAGCGCGCCCTTTTAAATGCTCTGGCACCATTCGAGCGGCATAGCCTGCCAATAGAGCCCACAATAGGCCTGCTGCTACACCAGCGAGAAATCGGGCCATCATCGTCAAGATATAGCTCGTTGAAAGCGTCGTGATCGTATTGGCGATAGCAAAGCCCACGATAGCGGCCAGCAATAAGGGCCTACGCCGCACCCCCTGCGTGGCTGCCATCAATGGAATAGCGGCTACTAAGGAGCCGATGGCATAGAGGGTAACAAGTTGTCCCGCAAGAGATTCTGAAACCTCCAGTCCTGCTCCGATCTGGGGCAACAGGCCCGCTGGCAAAGCCTCGGTCAAGATAGTCACGAAACCCGCTAATGCAAGTGCGAGCAAAGCCGTAATGGGCAGTCGATCCGATTGTTCGGTTTCGCTTCTCTCCCGATCTAAGTTACTCATTTCCGATGTAGACATCATTATTGCCCCGTCTAAAGCGAAGATTCAGGTGCTAAAGCACGCTTACCTACCGCATGTGAGAATAGGCACTCACATTAGGCATATTGAGTAATTAGGAGAATAATGCTAATTTTCCGAATATATCGGAACAAAATTCCTTAATGGAAAAATATGGATGTATTAAGCGGCATTGAGTACTTCGTACAGGCGGCTGAAACCCGTAGCTTCTCTGCAGCTGGGCGAAACCTGGGCGTGTCTTCTTCAGCAGTAGGAAAAAGCGTAGCCCGACTAGAAACTCGCCTGGGTGTTCGTTTACTTCATCGAAGCACTCGCAGTATCACGTTGACGGCGGAGGGAGTACTCTTTCTTGAGCGCTGCCGTCGTATATTAAGCGAGGTGGAAGCAGCAGAACTGGAGTTGTCAGAGATACATACGGAGCCCAAGGGCAAACTTCGGGTGAGTTTTCCACTCGTTGGGCAGCTTGTGATGCCAGTGCTGACTTCCTTTATGCATCGTTATCCTTTGATCGAGCTAGATGTGGATTTTTCAGACCGGATGGTAGATGTAATCGAGGAAGGGTTCGATGCCGTTATTCGCACCGGAGAGCCAGCAGATTCTCGTTTGATGTCACGCCCACTTGGGAACTATAGCCTGGTGCTTGTGGCCTCACCGGAGTATCTATCCCAGCGCGGTCACCCACAAACACCCGCTGACTTGGTCGATCATGCTTGTTTGCAGCACAAGTTTCCCAGTACCGGTAAATATGAGGCTTGGCCGCTTCGGGCAGTTGGCAACGAAACAACTCCCACGCTAAATACAGCCATGGTGTGCAACACCTCTGAAGCGTTAATCGCAGTGGCCCGTGCAGGACTGGGCATCGCGTGCCTACCGGACTTTATGGTGAGAGAAGCTATCAGTAAGGGAGAGCTGGTTACTGTCCTGAATGAGCATATCGAGCATCAAGGAACATTTCGCATGCTATGGCCCTCCAGCAAACACTTGGCCCCCAAACTACGGGTATTTATTGATTTTTTGGTTGAAGAGCTTTTTAAGGCTTAGTTTTTTCGGTTCCTTATAAGATTGCAAACCGAGGTGATCAGACTGAGCTTCAGGTTATACAGCTACTATAGATCTGCTTTGAAACGAAAGAAATTTACTGCCACCTAAGATGCGATCCTCGACATATTTCATACCAATTTTTTCGGCTACGCGAGCTGACGCAATATTCTGTGGGTCTATATCCGCAACTATGCGAGGAAGCCCAACGGTGTTGAGCCCATGCTCAAGAATAATCTTCGCTGCCTCTGTAGCGCCCCCTTTACCCCACGCATCCCTGACTAAGCGCCAACCGATCTCTACTTCAGGCTTTAGCACATGGTAAGGAATTAAAAGAACCCAACCGTAGAATTTTTCTGTTTCACGATCACGGATCGTCCAATAGCCCAGCCCAGAGGGATACACTTGCTCAATCCGCTCAACCACAAAGCTTCTATGAGCGCTAGGCTTATGCCAAGGCCCCTGGACGAACCGCGTTACCTCTGGATCACGATCCATTCTCAAACACTCTTCGAGATCACTTAGCCTCCGTGGCCGGAGCGTTAGATGATTGGTGTTAAAGGAGGGTTGCGTATTACGCTGCATAACAAAGCTCTAGATAAAAGCGGCCCCGGGGCAATCCTCACTCCTCGATTTCATTTGGAGGGAAGGTGTTCTTAAATTGCCATTGATTGCAAACTAACGCTTGAACAGAACGGCCTTTGAAACACATGCACAATCTGCAAAAAAACGCCTCACTTCAATGGTTGTTTAGCTCACATATGAGTTTCAGCCGTCATACTCGTCGTGGCGGCGGTTCCACACATACGGCTTCGTCTGTGGCCAACCTTCCGGTGAGTCCTCCCAGGTTTCCTGGCGACCAAACGGCGTCAAATCCAGGTATGTCCAGTGGCTACCTAAATATTCGACGCCACGAGCACCGGTAAAGTAGGTGCGATAAATGTCGTTTCCATCGCGGAGGAAGACACTCGCGCCATGCTTTTCGCCCTCCTCTGTCGTTGCGCCGACATCCTCGTTGAAGTCGCTTCCGTAAGAGGAGTACCAGGGAATCGTCCAGCCCATGCGCGTCTTATATTGATTGATTTTCTCTAGCGGAGCGCGTGACACCATGACTAGCGAGGTGTCACGTGCATGGAGGTGCGCCGGGTGCGTCATGGCATCGGCCACCCACGAGCACCCATCACACCCCGCCTTCCAATCGGGGGCAAACATGAAATGGTAAACAATCAGTTGACGTCGCCCAGCGAACAAGTCGAGGAATGACACGCTGCCCTCATCGCCCTGGAAGACATAAGGCTTTTCCATTTTCACCATGGGTAGCTTGCGCCGCTCAGCGCTCAAGGCATCGCGTGCCCGAGTGTGTTCTTTTTCTTTAATGAGCAATCGGTTGAGTGCCGCCTCCCACTCTTCAGGGGAGACAACTTGCGGTAAAGGGTGTTTAGTTGTTGGCATATTTGGCCCTTCTTCTTTAAAGCCCGTTTGTTCTCGCTCCGCAGAAAGATCTAATTCATGGGTTGATACCAATAGCCGACTCAGTGCTTGAGTAGCACCATAGTCACCTCCCTTTCGGTAAGGGTCAGCGCTTCTATCAATGCGGGGTGGCAAGGCACGTTTCGATGGATTGCCGCATGGAACAAATTAGCGCCTGGAACTCCCCCTGCTTCCCCTGCCATTGGTCGACGACCTTTCCGAAGTAGCCTTGCTTAGCGTAGTCCAATAAAGCCGCATCTTCCTTTGCCAGCTGTTCCTTTGCCCACTCTGCTGCCACATCTTTTGAAGCAATATCACCCGTTGCTACGGTCAGCCACATGCGAGACAAGGTTAAGAGCACATTGCGTTCATCACCTGCTGTCTCTGCCAGCAACGTAGGCAAGGAATCACGAATCGCTCTTTGGACATCAGCCATTGGCACTGGCTCAAACACCTCAGCGGCGTTGATCCCATATAGCGGCAGGCTGTTATCGATCACCTTTTTCAGCACAATCGCCAGATCAGGATCACAGGCTGGTTTCGGGATGTGCCCTGCCTCGAACTCATCCCGCAACCACTCACCGTATATAAGTTCCGCCCGCGGCGGGAACCGCCAGGGCACAACATCAGAGATCGTGATGACCGTCAGCTCTACTGGCCTGGTAGCTTGTGCATTGCCAATCGTGCCAGAGACCTTCATCAGCTGCGCAACCAGAGCCTCCCTCTGCTTACAGGTTGGTGAGTCGCTCACTGCCACCAGAACATCAACATCGCTGTTACGCTGTAAGCCATCGGCAACGGCAGAACCAAAAAGATAAATACCCACAATCGACTCGCCAAGCACGTCTTCCGCGATGGATTGCGCTTGTTGTGCTTCATATGGAATCACGGGTCACACCACTTTTGCTGGAATGTAGTTTCCTACACTGACGAAATGCGGCGATGGTAAAAATCGAACCAGATAGAGAGTGTTTTTGAGTTTTTAGGTGGCCCAATATCTTCATCAAACATAAGCTTATGACCTCGGGTGTTACTACCCCAAACTCATGCAGGCCCCACGGTTTATCAGTGATTCTCTAAAAGATATTAACTCCACGACGCTGATAGTCGTGAACAATCTCGGCGAAACCTTCACAATCTACATAGCCAAAGTAGGAATGTTCTCACGCATCACGAGCAGATAATTCATCAGGACAGTGGCCTAATGAAAAACAAGCTGGACAAGTTCATCGGCCACGGGACTGAGCTTATAGGCGGCTTTGTGATGACCAGCACTGGCTGCTTGATGCGGCAGCACACACGACTTTTCAAACAGCTTTAGCTTTTAAGATGGCTATCGGCTTGCTGGAACAATGCATTGGCAGCTTTAACATATTGGCTAAAACAGATGCAAGTAGCCTCGCCATGGGCTATTACTGGCTCACTGACCGCCGCCATCTCCTCCGCCGCCAGAGCAATCGATGCTAGACGCGTCACCTCCAAAACTCGCTGACGCTGCTATTACGCTTGAACAGTTGAACTCAGTACTACCCGAAAAGTAGGCACCGCCGACCTCTTCACGCAGCTTTTCATAGCTGAAATTTTCATGTAGCTCGCTCTGATAAACGACAAATTCTGGATGATTGGTATACATCGCCAGCGCGTAGTGCTGATGCTGGCTATTTAGCCCCGCACGCTCAATACTCCGCCTTACCTGCAGCTGTGTGTAATATTCCTGGCGGCCATAATCGTTGACCAAAACGTTAGGCAATTTCTCTATGTAGCTTTTAATAGCACGCTTCTTCTTAAAGTTATCGAGTAGCCCCACCCTTAACCTCCGTTCTTTAATAAATACCAGGAAACCTCTGGTTAACTATTACGCTTGGCCATACTCTATTAAGAATCGGCTCGTGCACGAGTCCAATCAAAGTACTCATTTACAACCCGTAAATTCGCACGCGAATCCGATTCTTTTTAATAGGCTGTGGCCTTACCTGGCCTGCGCACGCCGACTTTTCAGAAAAAGCCTAGACATTAGTCTGACTCTATAGGCAACAGATTTTAAACGTCCCCTGTGCGCTCGTTAAGACGCTCTGTTTACTCATGGCCCAAGCAAACCCTGTGACACCGCAAAGAGTGCGAAGAGAGGAATTGCCACGACCGTTGCGGCCGCATCAAATGTAATGGCAACTGGCGTTGCGATAACACGCCCGGCTGTATCGATGGGCCCCCTGGGCATGTTCATCCTGACTTGATACTCCTTTTCGAGTTTTTCAAGCGGCAAACTTCCTTCAATGGTATATCGCTCGCCTCTAATCTCCCGTATCAACTGGAAGCTATCGGTGACGGGGTTTTTCGTAAAGCCCAATGCGGTTAATTGACTGACAAGTTCGGCTGAAGGGTTCTGTTCATGCAGTGTGAGCTTAATGCTGCCGGTCACCACATTGGAGCTAGAGAGCGAGAAGCCGCTAAATTCGGGAAGAAACTCAACTTCTCGGCTAAGCACCAGCGCCTGGCCAAGTTGCTGCTGAGAGGGAAACAAAAAAGCTTCACGCCGCGTAGTGACCACTAAATCGTTCGTTTCTTTATTAACGTAGAAGCCGTTAACGGCCATCAATCTCTCTGGCTTGGGCTCCCACAGTTTTGTGGTGCAGCCCGCTAAAAAAATACATAGAACGATCACTACTCGATACATGCTTCCCTCCTGGTTATGGTCTATGGCAGTCCAAGTAAACTTTACCTGACCAGAGCTTTAAAAAACCAGGGTTTTTTATAAGTATAATTTCATATAAACCTGAAATGGGAGGAGAACGACTCTTCATCGCTATGATCAATCCTACGGCGCACCAGCTCCTCGCTATGTTTCGACTGCTGACAACCGCACATACTCAGGAACCCTTTCCTTGAGCAAGGTGATGAGTTCAGGCTGCATTAACTCGTAGTGGTCGGGAATATCCAGGCAGACTAATCTCTTCCCCTTGAGTAACTCCCCGTACTTCTTAGCGACTTCATCCCGGTGACTCTTTTCCATCACCAGGACGATGTCAGCCCACTCAATTAAGCGCCAAGAAACCGGCGTTTTAGCACTCGAACTTGTCCCAGCTCCAATTGCTTGAATACCGGGGTAAGCTGAAAAGATACGTTCAGCCGTCGGACTGCGGAGTCTATTTGCGCTGCATATAAACAGAAGATTCAAAGCTCCTCCCTGGCCCGGCTTTACGACGTGCCTAAAGCACAGCATAATTAATTAGCAGTATTTCGTTCCGTCTATCTTTGCACTTTGCAACCTTTGTCACTTTCTCACGTTATTATAGTTGCTTAGAGCTAGTTAATTACTTAGGGCCAGCTAGTTACTTAGGGCTCGTTAGCTGCTTAGAAGAATTACGGCCCCCACGCCGCCACTCAACCGTAGAAGAGCTGTCATGGACGATAATCGCCTAAACACCCTCGATCGGGCCACTAGCCTGGGCTTGATTTTTCTCGCCTTCGTACAGGGTTGTGCGCTCTATGTGCTGCATTTGGCTATCGACCATGAGTACTGGCTGGTCGCCGACCAGCGCTGGCTTAAGGCGCTCTACACCGTCGCAGTCGCCTTGCCAGCGTTTTATCTGATCAGCATCGTGCGACTGCGTGATCGCATCAACTTCCTACCGCTGCTGCTGGCTCCCCTACTGTTTTGGCTGGGCTGGCACCTTGGCTGGGTTGAGCAGGTGCCCGAGCCGCAGCAGTGGGGAGGCCACCCGTTTACCTTTGCCTTTTGCATGGCCGTAGGAACTGCCTTGTTTATTCTTGCGCTGTTCTTTCGTAGCAGCGCCGCCAGTGGCACTTGGCCAAAAACCTATCAGCCCATGCTGAATTACTCATGGGAGCATGCCCTGACAATCGCCCAACTAGGCCTATTCATTGGAGTTTTTTGGAGCTTGCTATCTTTGTGGGCAGCGCTCTTTTCAGCCATTGGCTTAGACTTTTTCAAAACATTGTTCCAAACACCCGCTTTTTTCTATCCAGTCACCTGGCTGGTGATTGGCATGGGGCTGGTGATGGTCCGCAATCGCTTTCGTTTTATCGCGAGCGTAAGACTGATGTGCGAAGCGCTTATCAAGGCGCTACTGCCGCTGGTTGCTTTAATATTATTGATGTTCTTTGCCGTGCTGCCCTGGACCGGCCTGCAGCCGATATGGGATACCGGCAGAGCCGCGCAAATACTTATGGCGCTGATGTTGACCCTGCTGCTGTTCTTCAACGCCGTTTTCTATCAAACCGATAACAAGCTGCCCTATCCTATATGGTTACGCAGCGCCGTTATGCTCGCCGTCGTATTGCTGCCGATAGGTAGCCTGCTGGCCGCCTGGGCGCTCTGGCTACGAATCGACCAATATGGTCTCAGCTTGGATAGGCTCTGGGCGGCACTGCTGCAGGCACTGACGGCAGCGTTTACCTTCAGCTACAGCCTGCTTCTGCTCTGGCGAAGACAGGCGGCGCTCCCCAGTATGCAGCGCGCCAATATTGGCCTAGCCCTGCTGGTGGCCGGGGCGCTGATCGTGGTTAATACGCCGCTGGCGGATATGCGCCACTGGGTGGCCCAGCATCAGGTCAAGCGGTTGATAGACGGACGCACCACTGTGGATGCTTTTGACTACCGCTATCTACGCTTTCACCTCGGCCAGCCGGGCAGTTTGGCATTACAAGCACTCGCTGACAGCGAGTTTGCCCAATCGCGACCTGAGCTGATACGGCGTATTGAGCTCTCGCTAAAACAAACCAATCGCTGGAACCAGGATCCACTAGTGGATACCCACAACCTGGATGATGTCGCCCAGCAGTTTAGCGTGCCCCCTGAAGACGCCACGCTACCCGAGCCATTGCTCGCCTTGTTAATTGAGCAGGGCTCAGCCTGCCTAAGCCAAGTTGAACCCTGCCAAGCGTTTCAGGTAAGCAATGAGCATGAATTACAATGGCTTATCTACGCGTCCTACAGCTCGCATGGACAGGTCTATACCGAGCACAATGCAGGCTGGCAGCATCTAGGCACGCTGACTGAGTTAGGCGCAGCGCAGGATGAAAATGCTGACGGCTGTCGAAATACCAAACCGTCAACCAATTTACAGCCCATACCAGGGTCGTTAAATGCCTACCAGAGTGGCAACTGCCTATACAGCCTGCGGCCCACCCTCGAAAGCGTCAGGCAACAAATACAAGCCCGTTCAGAGGCAAACGATGTTCGGATTAATTAAGGTGCCTGCTCCCCGCATTGTCGAGGGTTTACGCGGGGGCTAAAGCCTTACCTCAACGGCTGGATCAGTGCCGGGCTCTAACTGCTCACCAACCCAGAGCTGATGCAATCGAGTTTTGAGAATATCGCCAGGCCCAGAGATGAATTTAGGCTGACCGAAGTGAGTCATCACTTCGTGTTGGCGCTCTAGTGCACGACGATCCTGCGAGACCACTGGTGCCAGGAACAACCGAATGGCCGCTTGTTTAAGCCAACTTGGCGCCAACCCCTTGGGTGTCGAAAAGCGCGCGAAAGGCGTGAAACTGTTTCCCGTCGCTGGCGTGAAAATGGCGGTGACACATAACGTCAACTTGGTCTCACCTTCCCACCGCGCTTGCACCGTGGTGGGCGGATAATAGCGCGAGACGCTGCGCGAGCGATCACGCTCCAAAAAGCGCGACATCAGGCCATAATCGGGCTGGGTTTGTTCGATGGCCATATCGATCCCGTCTCCGTGGCTGGTAACAATCAGCTCCACTGGCAAGCGTCGATCCCGGCGACGAATAAAACCATGATGCAGATGATTGGTGTGGAACGGATCCATAACGTTTTCAACCGCATCGTAGGCACGCCCCACCCAGGTGCCTTGTTGCCACCAGAAATGATCAAGTTCAGGGTTGCCAAAATCAGGCGGTAACACGGGCCCGGGCGGTGCCGCGTCAGAAAGCGCCACAAAGATCCCGCCGTGCCGTTCGACTACGCGCAGTGCGTCGGCCTTCAGCTTTTGATCATGGGCCGTATCGATCAGACAACCGGGCACTTCGATACAGGTTCCATCGCTTGCGAAGCGCCAGCCGTGGTAAGGGCACTCGAGTGCCCCCTTGTGCACACGCCCTTCAGAAAGTGGGTAATTGCGGTGCGGGCAGCGATCGACCAAGGCGCCAATCCCCTCTTCGCTGCGAAAGAGTGCAATCGGTGTATCGCAACACATGACCTTTTGCGCTTTGCCGCGTTTCAGGTCTTTCGATAAGGCAACCATGTGCCAGGCATCACAGACTGACTGGGGGAATGTCATTAAGGCAGCTCCTCACCATTCCACTCGAGATCGTAAGTGGCGGCGGCATTCGTCGAGATATTGTGTTTGCAACCCGTCAGGGAGAAGGAGGCGGCATCGCAAAGCGCACCAAGCAAAGGCCAGCGATCGCCAGGCCGAGACACCACGTCGTGCCCGGTAGCAACGCAGCGCCACCAATCGCGCATACGCGCACCACGCACCGCCTGCGGCAGGCCAAATACGACCATTGCCGGGCCAAGATAAAGAGTGCGTGGCGCGGCCTCAGGTGCGGCGATCCCGCCACCGATTGCATGGGCAAGATGACCGGCACCAGTGAGCAAATGCACACCGCTGGTCGCGCGCGGATTGCACTCAAGCAAGTAAGCAACGCCAGCTTCATCGAACATTGCATCGCAGGCGAACTGCCCGTGAATGGCGGCACACTGCGCTAGGCGAGCAGCTATTTTGCATAGCGCTTCGCGATGCTGATCAGCGACAGGTTCAAAAGCATAGCCAGCTCCCCCGCCCAGGCGCCAGCTGGAACGGTAGGCAGCAAAGGCAACCAATTCTCCCCGATGCGCCACGCCATGAAAGCAGACTTCTTCGCCATGGATACGCGCTTGTGCCATCCAGGGTTTGTCGGGGCTGGGTGTAATAGCGGCCAACGCACGCCGGTCAGGGGCGACCAGTGCGCTATCACCAAATCGGCTGAAGCGCGGTTTGAATACCCACTCGCGACTTCTGCTAGCGAAGCGAGTCAAGTCTTCTACGGAGTCTATCGGATGGCTTTCCGGCACGGGCAGGCCCCATTCGCCACAGTGGCGCGCAAAGGCGAGCTTGTCGTGTAGTTGGCGTAACGTGGCAAGGTTAGGCACAAACAGGCGCTCACCCAATCGGCACTGAAGGGCAGGCGCCGCAAGATGGAAAACCTCCTCGCAGGTCGGCACCACCCGCTCGAAACCGAAGGTATCGACTAGCTCGACAATACGCGCGCGGAAGGCTGCGCCCTGCTGCCGGGGCGCAGGATAGCGGTGAACCCGCGCAGGGGCTTTCGACCAGCGCGCCATGCGCACCGGTACGCTGTCAGCCAGATGCGGCTCCCATCCGGCCGCGGCGAAATCCCGGGCAATATCCAGCGCGGCAACCGCCCGGGCGCCGGTAATAAGCACGCGTCTAGCCATCACGCCACACCACTTTACGGCGCTTGGGGCCGCTCCACGCGCTTAGATCATGAACGACCTCAACCGGCACCGGCAAATCGCATGCCTGGCTCAGTGCCCGTGCAGCAGTCGTTGCGCTCGTAGTGGAGATTGAGGCGGAGATCGTGGTTGAGATAGCGGCAGGGTAACGAGATGACAAATGCAGCACGACGCGCTCAGGCCCTGCTTCGGCCTGCCAGATATTGTCGCCCCCCAGCACCGCCTCAAGCGCTGCTACCACTAGAGGTGGCGTAACGGTGCGACCCTCAAAACGCCAGATATCGTTCACCCGGCCTTGTGGCGCATGGATGACCCGACCCGCAAAACCGCACGGGCAGGGACAAGCGTCGAGCTCAAGATAATCGTCACCGCGAATACGGACTATTGGTTGGCTGGTGCGGCGAAGATCGGTAATGATCGGTCGATAGCCGGGCGTGCCGGGAACCGGCTCAAGCTCGATAGCCAACGCATGGTCGTTGAGATGCAGCCGGCCGTTCGCACACTCAGCGGCCAGAAACCCTTCGGTCGCTTGGTATATTTGACGTGGCCTTACCCCCAGCCGCTCGGTAAAGAAGTGGCACTCAGCTTCACCGGCCGGTTCGCTGCCGCAAAACAGATGCTGCAGCGAGGGGAAATGCGCCCCTGCTTGGGCAAAGGCTGCCAGCCGATGGGGAGGTGCGATCAGGATCGTCGGCTCGAATTGCGCCAATTCCTCAATGCTCTGTTCAATCGACGCTTCGAGAGGGAAATGGGCAAACGTAAACCGCCCTCGCCCAACATCGCTGTAGAGCGCATTACTGGCGCGCAAATGCAGGGCGAGCCGTTGGCGCTTGAGCCAAGCACGCGCCGGTAGCAGTCGGGCCAGGCTCTGACCGATGTAGTCGGCACGCTCTGCGGGGCTGGCGAGAAATAGCCCTCGCGCACCGCCTCCCGTTCCGGTCGACCAGCCTGCCGACAATTCGCCAACGGCTGTGCCTTGCTCCGCGGCGGCGGCCAACCCGCGCAGTTCCTCATCGCTCATGCCTAGGCTATTCCAAGCGCCGTAATCAGCACGAAGATCCTCGATGTCAGTGACCGGAAACTCCGCCAGATCACGACCGGCATATCTTGCCAGTGCGGGAGTACGGGCGATGACAGGCTGCAGCTTGCGCCACATATTGGCTCGCCGCGCAGCCAGTTGCCCCGACGACAGGCTCAGCGCACGCCCCGTTCGTATCCACGCGGCTAAGACCCGGTCAGTTCGCATCATGGCCGCCAAAGCGCTTGGCACTGGCAGCGCAATGCGAAGGTAGGATGACCAAGTCGCCATTGCAGCACGCCGCCTCGCTCAACAGGTTTAGCGTAGCGCGATAACGCAGGGTATCGCCGAGAAGTGCGGTGGTAAGCCGCGGCGGCGGTCGGCGCTGCGTGATTGACTTGCCAAGCCACACCGCATCGGCAGCCAGCAAAACCTGGCGATCATCGGTGGTGCGCAGTGCCAGCCCCCAGTGGCCGACGCAGTGGCCGGGCAGTTCGACGGCGATCAGGCTACCATCGCCCAGGATGTCGCGACCTTCGTTAAAGGGCGCAAATCCGCTGGGTAGCGCCACTGCTGGAGCATCTTCGAAAAAGCGAGCATTGGCATCGGCCGCCTGAGGAACCAGCGCAGGCAGCAGGCCCTGGCGCACGCGGCTAAAGCGACCCGGTCGGCGCAACTCGGACAGGCCCGCACGGGCGCAATAGACCGGCCGCTGGGCAAGGTGGCTCATTCCCGCGACGTGGTCGCCATGAAAATGCGAGATGATGGTGCCGACAATCGCACTGTCTTCAATCCCATGGGTCGCGAGCCAGGCGCTCCACGCCTGCTGTGCATCGATTTTGACCGGCGTTGTCCAGCGATAGAACCGCTCGGGAAACGTCTCGGTTGCATTGATAAAAGCAGGATCATAGCCGGTATCAAACAACAAAATACCCCGCGTCGGGTGATCAATCACCCCCACCATGGCGGGAAAATCAACCGCACACAGGCTCCCACCTGAGAGAGTGGCGATCTCTGGATGTCGGCATAAACCGCGTTCAAGCCAACGAAATCCGACGCGGATCATGGCTGCTTTTCCTGCATGGCAAGCTGCCGCGCTTCGGCCAGCAGGGTTGCCAGTGCATCATGCTGGGGTCGGTAGCCGAGTAGTCGCTGAGCAGGCTCAAGATCAAAGGTCTGAGAGTAGGCCAGCGTCGCCAGCTTGTAGCGGGTCAGCATCGGCTCGCGAGCAGAGCGCATCAGCAGCGCAGCGTTTTCACTGAGCACAGCAATAGCGCGCGCCAAGCCAACCGGCAGTGAGACAAGTTGTGGTGTTTTTCCCAGCGCATCGGCGAGCTTACCAGCCACCTCTCGTACCGCAATGGGGCTACCTCCCGATATGTTGATTGCCCTTCCGGCAAGCCCGACTGCCTGCTCCTCAGCGGCGCAGATAGCCCATGCGGCGTCGCGCAGATCGGTCAACTCAATCAGCGCCCGGCCGCCACGCGGAAGCGGCATCCGCTCGCGCCCCGCCAGTTCGGCCAACTTGGGCAAGATCACCCGATCGCCCGGCCCCACCAGTGCGCGAGGGCGAATGGCGCAGCAGGCCATGGCGTCTTCCCGCGGCTCAAGCACGCGACGTTCCGCCGCGAGCTTGGTACGTGCGTAGTGGTTAAGTGGCTGAAGCGCGGGGCCGTCATATTCGCCGATGGCTATCCGGTCACGATACGCAGCAAAAATTGACGGCGAAGAAACAAACATGAAACGCTCAACGCTCGAGCAGCTGGCCGCTTCAAGCAGGCGTTCGGTCAGTTGAATGTTGTGGATCTCAAATGCTCGCCTGGGGCCCCAGCTGGCCGATAAGGCGGCGGCATGAATCACGCTATCGACATCCTTTAAGAGCCCGCGAAAATCAACTTCTGGCTGGGTAAGATCCGCCCTAACAAACTGCGCGCCGAGTGACGTAAGCGCCTCGCCCGCCGCCTGCGAACGCCCTGTGGCTCGCACAGCATGCCCGCGTTTTAGCGCCTCGCGCACCAGCGCCATGCCCAGCCCGCCGGTCGCCCCGGTGATAAGGATACGCCGTTGACTCATAGCTTGAGCACCATTGCACTGGCACTGATCCCCGCGGCAGTGCCCAACAGCAGGATATAGTCACCCGGCTTGGCGACCCCCGTCGTGAGTGCGTGGGCGAGCACGGTCGGGATTGAGGCGGCGATCTGGTTACCGGTATTCGGGAAGATATTGACCACGCGGTCACTGTTGGGCGCAAAAAGCCGCTTGATATGCTCGACCCCTGGCGCACTCGCCTGGTGGCAAATCACGCAGGCGAGATCATCCTTGCTTATTTCCGCCTGAGTGAGCGCACGCTCGATGACGCCAGGCAACGCTTTGGCAGCGGCCTTGAAGATGCCAAAGGCGTCCATCTCGAAATAGGAACCGGCGACCAGCGCCTGGTAACCTTCAGCGATGCGCAACTTTGTGCCGCCCGCGCGAAGCTGCGCTAGCGCGTGGTGAGCACCATGGGTAACCGAAACGCTTGAACGCATTCCACAGGTTGGGTCTGACGTCGCCTCAATCGCCAGTGCCGCCGCACCATCGCCAAAGATGGAGCGCGTTTTCGGCTCCTCAGGGTTAAGCCCTGCCGACGCGATATCGCTCGCAAATACAAGCGCGCGCCGCCAGCGCCCGCAGGCAATGCCCATGGCGGCGATATCCAGTGCCACCATAAAGGATAAACAGGTCTGGTTAACATCAAAGCTAGGCACGCCGGACTGGCCAAAGCCGAGACGGTTCTGGACTAACGCGGCTGTAGACGGAATCGGTTGCTCCATAACGCCACAACCGCCAATGATGACGTCGGGCGGTGTACTGCCCCAGCCTGCGCGGTTCAGCGCCTCACGGGCTGCCTCAGTCGCCATCATCGAGGTGGTCTCCTCCTCGCTCGCGACATGGCGCGCGGCAATGCCAAACTGACGTTCAGTCCAGCCGGGCGATTGACCTTGACGCTCGTCCAGAGCCCGCGAAGTTAACAGGGTGCGAGGGCGATAGCTGCCCCACCCGGCAATCGTAAAGTTGCTAATCATATGTCCAATTCTAATCGATTCGCTCTCATACTCTAATAAAGCTTAATATCAATCAATTAGAAATTAGACGATGTTCATTTTATGGCTAACTTGGTGGAGCGCGTAAAGGAGAGCCAATCACACGCTAAAAAAGCTCGTGATTTGCGGATAGCTGTCTGCTGCTTACGTTTGTTAAATTCCAGTTGCACCGACCGTGGCGAGGCCCAGGGAAAGAGCCAACACCGCTAATAGCCTCACCCACCACAGAGTGAACTGCCTGCGAAACAGGTTTATAACAAACAGCATACTTCCTACTATCCCAACTAAAACACCTACTCCAACGACTATCGCCCCTGGCTCGCCACCGAGAAAGTAGGCGCGCATTATTTCGGGAAACAAACTCCAGGCAAAAGGGATGAGCAAAGCAACTGCAATACTTGCTAAACCAGTAACTAATGCCGCGACTTCGAGCCTAAACATAGCACTCCAATATATATTTAATGCCGCTTCTCACGGGTGGCAAAAACGCGGAAATGTAGAAGCTATGGTATTCGATACTTGACCAACTGTTTTGGCGCAAAGACTTTGCGCTACAACTAACGAAGCGCGACGATGAAAAAAGCGAACCAGGCTGAGAAGTGCGCCACCTGACGGTGCGATAGGTTGTATGTCTTTATGATTGCATTTTCTATAAGTCGGATTCATGGTCATAGCATATAACGTAGCTTTGGCATCTGGCGCATGGATTGTGTATGCGGCCACAAAGGGCTCGGTGTCTCAATTAAACATAACCTACGCCCCTTGAGCAAAGCACCGCTTATAGCCTTCCAGCTGTCAGACCGGCGGCACCATCGTCAATGGCTGAGGTAAGATCCCACTCGATCACATAAGGCATGGCTGCGATGAACCACGACACCGATCAAAAACCCCGGCGCTGGCTCAATAGTGCCACCCATCACCACTGGCTGACCCGCGAAGGGCTCGCATTGTTCGAATTTCATCGCCAGGCGCGTCTGGCCTCTGGCGGTTTCGCAGTACTCAATGGTAACGGGCGCATTCCCGACGGCGCCAGCGCCGACACCATGCTCACCGCACGCATGGCGCACAGCTGTGCCCTAGCGGCGCTACAAGGTCTACCAGGCGCTGCAGCACTGACCGAGCACGCCATTCGCGCTTTGTCTGGCAAGCTGCGCGACGAGCATCACGGAGGCTGGTTCGGGGCCGATCCCGCCACCAGCGACGACCGCACTAAGCAGTGCTATACCCATCACTTCGTCGCCCTCGGTGCCGCCACTGCGACCCACGCCGACATTCCCGGCGCGGCTGCTCTGCTCGAAGAGGCCATTGGGGTGATCGACACCCGCTTCTGGTCGATGGATGAGCAAGCTTTCGTCGAGAGTTTCAGCCAGGACTGGAGCGAACTGAGCGACTACCGCGGCGGTAACAGCAACATGCACGGCGTAGAGCTGTGCTTGGCGCTAGCCGATGTGCGCGACGAACCGCTATGGCTTGACCGGGCGCTAGCCATCGTTGAACGGCTGATTCACCACCACGCAGCTCCCCGGGATTACCGCATCCTCGAGCATTTTCATGGCGACTGGTCAGAATGGCCGGAGCACAACGCCGACTGCCCCGACGACGGGTTCTATCCCTATGGCGCCACGCCGGGTCACGGTTTCGAGTGGTCACGGCTGATGCTCCACCTGGAGGCAGCGCTTGAATCTCGCGGCCGCGCAGCTCCTTCTTGGCTATTCGCTGACGCTGCGGCGCTATTTGACGCCAGCCTGCGTGACGGCTGGTCCACCGACGGCACCCCAGGGCTAGTGTATACCGTGGATTGGGAGGGTCGCCCAAACTCCCTGCGGCGTCGCCACTGGACTCACGCCGAAGCACTGGCCGCCGCTGCCGCGTTTCTACAACGCACCGATCAGGCCCACTACGAGCGCTGGTATCGGCGGCTTTGGGATTTCATCGACACCACCTTTATTGATCGCGCGCGGGGCGGCTGGTATCAGGAGCTCGACGGTAAGCTGCAGATCGACACTGCCGAAGGTGACATCAAGCCCGATCTCTACCACGCTTACCAGGCCACACTGATACCGCGGCTACCCTTGGCACTCAACTTGGCGTTGGCTGTCGAGAGGCTGTAGTAGCTCAACCTTTACCCGAACTGATCGTATTATGACCACCTGAGGTTAGCTGCCAGGGTAGTGGTCACTGTGGCTAACCTAGCTATTTTTCGACTGTCGCTAATCGTACATACTCTGGAACTCTTTCCTTGAATAATTTAATGAGTTCAAGCTGCATTAACTCATAGTGATCCGGAATAGATTCAAAGCTCCCCCTAGGCCCGGCTATACGGCCTGCCTGAAGCGCAGCGATGACTTTGACGTATCGAAGCGGAGGCATTCGAGTGACGCGCCTGGCTAGCTGCTCCTAAGCATGTACGCCCGATGCTTCCGCTCTTCTCGCATGATATAGAGGACGAGAACCCACCTCTCATCCATTTACCCAACAACCAGGAGGAGAACATGCAGACAATCAAACTAGGCGGAGAAAGCGTACCCCGTATAGGCCAGGGCACCTGGCATATGGGCGAGAATGCCGGACAACGGCAGGCTGAGGTCAGGGCGCTGCGTGAAGGTCTGGATCTGGGCATGATGCTGATCGATACCGCAGAGATGTATGCCGAGGGCGGTGCTGAAGAAGTCGTTGGCCAAGCAATCCGTGGCCGGCGCGATGAAGTGTATCTGGTCAGCAAGGTCTACCCGCACAACGCCAGCACCAAGGGTGTTCAGGCTGCCTGCGAGCGCAGCCTGCGCCGATTGGGCACCGACACTATCGATCTATACCTGCTGCACTGGCGCGGCCAGTACCCGCTGAGCGAAACAGTGGAAGCCTTCGAACGGCTGCGTGAGCAGGGCAAGATCCTGCGCTGGGGTGTGTCGAACTTCGACATTGACGACTTAGCAGAGCTCAACGAGCCAGCTTGCGCCACCAATCAGGTGCTCTACAATCCCGAAGCACGGGGCATTGAATACGACCTGCTGCCTTGGCAAGCACAACAAAACATGCCGCTCATGGCCTATTGCCCGATCGGGCAAGGCGGCGCGCTACTGCATGATGCCGCCCTGCAACGCATCGCCGGCAAACACAGCGCCACCACCGCGCAAGTCGCCCTCGCCTGGGCTCTGCGCCACCCTGGTGTGATTGCTATTCCTAAAGCCGTGAAACTGGATCACCTCAGACAGAACTTTGATGCAGATAACGTCAGACTCGACGAAGATGATCTGGCACAGATCGATGCCGCCTATCCTCGCCCAATGCGCAAGCAGTCTCTGAAGATGGTTTGAAGAAGAGTCATTAACGGCCCAGCACTGGAGTGATGTCATGTCACTGCCCGCCCCACAACCAAACGCCTGGATTCGCTTTCTCGCCCACCTGCTGTTTATTCTGGCGGCGTGGACGCTGTTCATTAAATACCTGTTTCCCATTGGGTACGGGCTGGCATACGGCGAGCCCTGGGCAAGGCATATCTATTGGGATCTATGGCCACTGGCGCACGTTTGGCTAGGTTGGGCGCTGCTCGAACGGCCTAGCTATACGCGTGCATTGGCGGTGGGCATGTCCGTCATTGAAATCCTCATCATCTGTACCCTGTTCGTCCGTTTTCTCGCCGACCCTGAGTGGTCGATCTGGCGTACCAACTGGTTTGTGAATAAGGTATTTGTGCTGACATGCTTTGTGCTGGTGTTGGCTGCCACGGTGCCGGTTCAAAAAAACCTGAAGGAGCGACCGCTATGAAGCATCACATCAAGCATCGCATCACGCGCAGACAAAGCCTTACGCTCATCGGCACCACGCTCACCGCCATGACGCTCCCAACCGTATCACTTCTTGCCAACACGGGCGGGATGCAACAGAAGACCTTTGCGGGCACGGACAAAACGCTGCCATTATCGGCATGGGCACTTGGCGAACATTCAACGTTGGCAGTGATCCGAAGCTGCTCGATGTGCGTACCGAAGTAGTTAAGGCATTCTTCGAGCATGACGGCGGACTGATCGACTCTTCGCCCATGTATGGCTCGGCGCCTCCAACCACCGCAACTGAAATGCAGTGCCCTCTTTATTAGTCACTAAACAGGCTGCCGCCACCGCCAAACCAAACGATGGGCATTAAACATCAGCAGGTTGCCACTCACAATCATTGCTAACCCTATAAGTGCATCCGCATGCCACTGGTAACCCTCGAACACCGTTGACAGCGCCAGCGCAACCAAAGGAAACAATACCGTCGCATAAGCCGCCTTACCGGCACCAATACGGCCGACCAGCATAAAGTAGGCACCAAAGCCTCCCACCGATCCTATTACCGCCAAATAAACCAGGGCACCTAGATATCTCGGTTCCGCTGGCAGGCTGAAACTGGCTCCCTGAGCCCAGGCAATCAGCCCCATCAACATCCCCCCATACAGCATAGCAAAGGCGTTGGTGGTGTTGATTTTCAAGCCGCATCGCTGGTGCCTGACCGACACCATGTTACCCAGCGAAAACCCGTAGGTACCCAGCAACGTCAAACCAATGGCGCCCAGCAGTTCCCACGTAGCCTCAACTGTGACCAGATCCTGCCAGAAAATCAGCGCCATGCCCGGCAGACCAAGGGCCAAAGCCAGGTAAAATACCCGCGGAACCGGTGTGCGAAAGAACAGGTAGCCATTGGCCGCATTAAACAGTATCGACATAGAAAACAGGATGGCAATTAGGCCGCTGGGCAGATAACCCGCAGCGGTATAGAAGCAGTAGAAATTCAAACCAAAGACACAGCCCCCCTGCAACAGGCAGAAAAGATGATCCCTGGTATGCAGAGCCTGGCGTCGGCGCAACAATGTAAGCCCGGCCAACAGCACCAGCGCGGCGATGAGAAAACGATAGAATACCGAGACCGGCACCGCCACCTCGCCCACTTGCCAAGCGATAGCCAGCCAGGTCGAGCCCCAGATAAGAACTGTTGAGATATACAGAAGACTATTCATGGCTTGCCATTCCCAGAGTGGTTAGTGTCAGCCATAGTATCGGCTCACCCCGGCTGGCTAGCTTGCCTGCGTTTGCGCCAGTTTGTCTATTCTTGCGGTTGAATGGTTCGCTGAATTGAGTTTCGTGCTGAGCCTGAGTACTGTTAACGCAGTTCCCAGGAGCCGCCCATGTTCACCGACACTTTGAGCCACTATCCCAGGATGAAACAGACGCAGGCGCGTCTAGTAAGTAGCACCCAGCTAAAAAATGGCATGGCGCTGGCCCGTTGGAGTAACCAAGAAGACCGTATTGAGAAAATTCACTCAAACCACCACACTCTGAGCGTTTATCTGAACGGCGCGGAGAACTCCCTACGCAGGCAGGGATCACAAACCATTGCCAGCGAGACCAGCAATAGCGTGTGTTTAATGCCCGCCAATCTGATCACAAGTTGGGACGTGCATGGGCCTATCTCACTACTGCATTTCTATTTCAGCGACACTCACCTGAGTCAGTTGATCGAACAGGTATGGGATAAAGATGGCCGAAGCGTGCAACTGGACGAAATCGACTTCGCCCAGGATGCCCTGCTCACTCAGCTGTTTTGCACCACCCTTGGCCAGAGCAACTGGCAAGACCCGCTGGATCAATTAGCGCTGGATTCCGCCACCCAAACGGCATTGATACACACCCTACGCCACTATAGCCAGCACCGACTGCCAACTCTGCGCCCAACCGGTGGACTACCTGCGTGGCAATTAAAACGAGTGGTGGAGTTCATTGAGCATCACCTGAACCAACCCCTTACGCTGGCATGCATGGCGGGTATCACTGGCTTAAGTGACTACCACTTCGCCCGCATGTTCAAACAAGCCACTGGTTACCCACCACATCGCTATGTGCTGCACCGTCGTCTTATCCGGGCGCAATACTTGTTGGCGGAAACATCGCTAAATATGACTGAGATCGCACTACGCTGCGGTTTTGGCTCCAGCAGTCATTTCAGCAACCGCTTTCGCGCAGAGACAGGTGTCAGTCCTACTGAGTATCGGACGCAACAACGTAGCTAGGATTCTTACGAAGACTGCCTGCTACCCGCCCCGCTTTAGGACTTTGTCGCCGTCGCGTTTTTCTTTCAGCGCTATGCAGCGCTCAACTGGGCCGGGGGCTATATTGGAGACGCTTTCATTGCCCAGGCCATGCTGCTGGTATTGATGGCGTTAACGGGATGGGGAATGGATAACGCGCCACGCGCAACAAACTCACCAGTTGCTATAGGTATAGCCATCAGCCTCTTCGGCCTGATCATAATGCCGCTGATGGCGCCGCTAAGCGGCGGCACCTGGCACCTGGCACCTGGCGGAAGTGTTCGGCATTCATGCCGCCCCCACAGCAGTTACCACGCTGGGCCTAGCCCTTATCATGTTCCAGGGTTTCGCCCTATGGAGTGGCGACGAAGAAGCCAAGGAAAGGGCGGCCACCAGACGCGAACTTCTGCGACTTGTTATATCTTGTTAACTAACTGCAAAGTCTTCAAGCGCTTTTCCTGTCAAACGGTAGCCTATCCATTCATTTTGCGGTTTTGCGCCTATTGACTCATAGAACTGGATCGCAGGTTCATTCCAGTCAAGTACGTTCCACTCGAAACGGCCGCATTTTTTCGATATTGCAATGTTAGCAAGATACTTCAAAAGTGCTTTGCCAGCCCCGACGCCACGATATTTTTGAGTAACGTACAAATCTTCAAGATATAGCCCATGCTTACCGAGCCATGTTGAGAAATTGAAGAAATAGACCGCAAAGCCAATAGGTTCGTTATTGAAATAACAGATAACGGCCTTAGTCGTCGTATTATCGCCAAACAAAGCGTTTTCTATATCCGCGACTGTCGCTAGCACTTCATGCTCTGCTTTTTCATAAGTCGCAAGTTCTATGACAAATTTATGGATTAAAGCCGAGTCTTCAATGGTAGCTTGCCGGATTTCCACTTCTGACATTACCTACCTCCGTATCTTGTAATAATGTTTGTGTTCCGCTTGCTGCGTCACCAATTCGCACGCAACCGCTCTCGCGCTACTCTACGCTGGCGTTATATAAGATCACCTCATCTCCAGCCCCATAGCCGCTAATCACGGCCGCGCGGGAGACTCCCAGCGTGGATTGATACAGCTTCTCAGCGAAGTTGCCTTCCGAAGTGGTCACCATCACCGCCCCCACATCGCAGCCCTGGCGACGCACGTGGGCCTTGAACGGCGCTAGCGACTCCACAATGAGCTGCTTACCCAGCCCCCTACCTGCTGCTTCCGGGTGAATGCCGATTTGCTCCAGCTCGATGATGCTTTTTTCCCGAAAGCCGTTCTTAACGCACCAAAGGATATAGCCACGCACCAGACCGTCCACCTCCACCACGTAGTAAACGCCCCGTGGATAGGTGTTAAACGACGACTCAATCCACAGCGCGTGATTTTTCTCACGGGGGAAACACGCCTGATACACCTCGGCGATGGCGGCAATATCGTTTTTTTCTGCTGCTCTTACGGTCATTCTAAAGTCCTTTTTTCTTTGAGAGCCCGTTGCTATCGGCTCATACCCGCCCTTTCTGGGGCTTACATCATGACTTTTTCGAATCCAAAAAACTCTAGCTTGTGTGCCTTACCGCCTGCCTCCTCATCATCCGGTAAGGGGTAATAGCGGTTGTAAAAGGAGACAATCTTAAAACCACACTTGTTGACATAAAAGTGGATGTTTCGCTTTTCGAAGTAAGGCGTATGGGTCATCCATACCCGCGTCTTGGGGTACGCCTGCTCGATGGCTTTCCACGCACGGTAGCCCACGCCACGCCCGTGGGTGCTGGGCAAGAGATAGAACAGATCCAACGAGTTGTGTTGAGTGGATTCGTCAATGACTACAATCGCGCCCCCCACTTTAACGCCATCTAAAAGGATGTGATGCACCATGGCATCTGGCGCATTAAGAGAGTTCTCGATATCTGCGTCAGAGGGAATCAAGCTCGGCTCCACCGCGCCAAAGGTCTCTTCTACCGCCACGCTAAACGAGGCTTTTAGCTCTTGCTTGAACGCATCAAATGCCGATGCGTCTGCCAACGCCAGCGTGACTGCGGATGAATGTTCCATGGCTGCGCCTATTTGCTCAATGAGCGTCATCAACAAACCGTTTAGGCTAACCGCTGCCATGACGTTTTGCTATACCACGCCCCTGCAACCAACTACTTATCCACTTGAACGCTGAATCTCGGTGACCACTTCTGCCTTAACGGAGTTGGCGATAACGCCAGCAAGTCGTCTTTTGCAGCACCAGCGTTATCAGTCTGCCATCATTTCTAGCGCTGCGCGCCCCGATGCTTCGCGCGACTTGCGATCAAAGAACCAATGACGATGAGCACGCTGGCACTCAATACGGCCACTGTGGCCTCGCCGTATCCCGCCAGGATCAGTAGCATCACCGAAATGAGTGGCGCGCTGTAGGCTAGGGTGCCAAGTAGCTGGATGTTCCCGTGTTTGACGCCATAGTCCCAGGTAAAAAATGCGATTCCAACCGGCCCGAGGCCCAGCCCAACCACGCCTACCCATTGCATCAAGCCATCCGGCCACACCGTCTTTTCCCACAGCATATGGCACCCTAAAGCCAGCAGCGCCGTCACGCCGCAGAACCAACCGACGGCATCGGTTGGCACTGAACGCACCAACCTGCTGAGCACGGAGTAAGAAGACCAAATCAATGCACACGCCAGCGCTACCAGATAACCGGGCAGTTTCTCCCAAGCAAATCCGCCTGCATTTCGGCTGATCAACAACCAACAACCCACCAGCGCCACCAAGGCGCCAACGATAGACTGAGCTCGCATCCTCTCGTCCGGTAACAGGGCAGACAGCAGAACGATCAGTAGCGGCCAGAGGTAAGCCAACAGGCTGACTTCCACCGCCGGTGCTAGCGTCATCGCCTTGAAATATGCAAAGTGATAACCGAATAACCCGACGATACCGATACACCAGGCAAACGGCGACTGGCGTATATACCGAACGCCCGTATGGCCAGCCAAGATCCAACGCCCACCCATCAACAGAAACGCAATGCCGAAAGTCATGGCCATCAGCTGGAACTCTGGAATATCTCCACCGGATAGCTTGGTCAGCAAAGCCAAAGTACCCCAAAGCAGAACGGAAATGGATCCGATCCAGGTAGCGGCATTCACGGTTGCCATGTCATTCTCCCCCGAGATTCTCATGCGTTAGCGGTTGCGGGAGAGCGTATCCATGGCATCAATGAGGATCTTTTGAATCCTGGCGGAATTATGTCGAGAGACGGCGGAAGTGGCTAGGCGGTTTGCCAAAGTGACGTCTGAAGCGGTCGCTGAAGGCCGATAACGACGAGTAGCCTACCGCATCAGCCACCCGCTGAACGCTGAGGCCTGACTGTTCCAGAAGCCGAAACGCCTCTTTCATTCGCACTTCTGTGAGGTATTGATGAGGCGTCATGCCCACCTGATGGCGAAAAAGATCGTTCAACTGCCGAATACTCAAATGGGCCACGTTAGCAGCCTCAGCCATGGAAATAGGTTGGTGGAAGTGATCATCCAGAAACTGTTTTGCCGCGTGAACCCTGCGATCCAGTTTCAATTGACTTCCATGGCGCTCCTGCAGCAGTTGTAACAGCAATAGCAGCATGTGATGCTGGGTAGCATCCGCTCCAGCCCCGCTCATGACCTGAGCATGTAGGAACTGGACGTAATGGCGCAAAGCCGAATCAAGCTCCACGAAACAAGGCAGCTTATCTAGCGCAGGAGCCAGCCCCTCAGGCAAATCAGCCACCAAAAACCGATTATCTTCTGTTGCAGCAAACCCATGGCCGCTTCCTGAAGGGATGATGGCCGCACGGTGCTGTACCACCTCCCCCGCCATGGAATCTACTGACAGAAACAGCGTGCCGACCAGGGGCAATACCAGTTGATGATGGTCATGGGAGTGACTTTTCACTTCATCATCATAGGTACGTATGTGCAGGCCGATCTCTGGATATTTCATGACCTTACTCAGCAGTCGTGGGCATATTCACTTCCTTGACCTGATTCCTCCAGCCTTAGGCTGTGCGTTTTTAGGCAACGCTCGCTTGGTGGATGGAGGTGGCATCCAGCGAGAGGATTCTCTTGGCTCGGCGCATATCGATAGTGATGATGCTGTAGTTCAGCAGTCTTGGTAAAGCGTGGGGAAGAAAACCGTCAACAACAATGACAATTTAAAGGCTATTTACATGCTGTAAAACGAACTTCACGCGCTCATCAATAGTGTCACGCGGCACTTCCAGCGTTTTGTAACCCCATTGCGAATACCAGCTTTTCATCCCCTCGAATACCTTGAGGGACTCCTCGAACGTTTGATCACGCTCTGAATCTGTACCGTAAATGTCTTCCCATGGCGGCAGAAGAAAAACAACGGGATTATAGGGGAACAGTTGAACATAGTTGGCGATGTCCGCCCGTGACAACGCGCTCTCCGCATCAAGCATGTACAGCGCATCCAGCACCCCACGATCAAAGAACGTGGCCTGCTCGCCAACAGCGACACGCCGGTACTTTTCAATATCGGATTTCAGAATATCCTGAGCGAAAGAGACCGGGTCTGGCCGAGGTGATAGCTCCGCCGCCAACCGTTCCTTGATGATGCTTCGGGCAGACTCCGGTATGACGCGATAGCCCCGTTTCTCTATGGCATCAAGGAGCGTGGTTTTGCCACCACCGGGGCCGCCGGTGAGTACGAATCGATGGTTCATATTATTAACGCCCTACAGCAGACAAGGAAAACGCTATTGAGTGAGATGCTGTCTCCCCCAACACAATAAAAGCTCAGGCTCCCCCATGATCTCATCTAGCTGCTCGCCCATTCGCACAAGACACCATGTTTCATAGGTGTACTCTGTTGGCGTAGATGTTAGATATTTATATCAACGCAGTGCTCCTTTTTAAAGACTTTTCTAGCCCACTTAACTAAAAAAAGCGTTAGCAAAAATGCTAACGCTTAAAACAACCTTACGATGAAGCAAGGTTCAGATCACTATCCGCACAACTAGCCATAGACATATAATCAAGTACAACTTTTTATTCAGGCCGAAGCCGCAGGTTAAAACCGATAGATAACACTCCCTTGTAGGCGATCGACACTTCCACTACGGCCATCCACAGTATGCCGTGCAGCATGAGCCAACTCAATTCCGTAGGTTATGTTATGACCAGGGCTCCATTGGTAATTAATATGCACAAGTTCACGCTCTTCATCATAAGCACTTATAAACTCACTTGAGCTACCAGTATTAACAAGAGACACGCCATCGCGCTCGGCATTATCCCAATCTGCATTAACAAGTGAGTATGAAACGTTGAAAGCACCAGGGCCTATATCGTGGCTAATGCCAATCGTTCCCCCCCATGCAAAGATGGTCTCTAGCTCGCTGCCTGCTCGATAAGCTGAGGGTGCCGGGTTTACTTTCATGTAAGCCCCAATCCCCTCACCGCCGGTTATTTGACCACGCAACGTCGTATTTGGCGTAAGAGCGTAATTAGCCGCGACAAAAGCTCCCCACCCGATCTTTGAGTCCTTTGCTGCACCATCGTCAAAGGCCACTTCTCGAATCATGGCAGCTGATGCCCAACGTAATGCACCAGCCAATGATTCGTACCGAAGCGTAATGTCTGGCAAGCCATCTTTACGATCAACATCAGTACCAGCAATGGATCTACCACCGGTTACTGCATCGTAGCCTCCGTCAAAAGAGTTGCCAGACATGGCACCGCTCGGATCCTCAATAGCAACATGAAAATCACCTACTGAATACCGCAGTTGTGCTTGTCGAAGGAATGCATCGCGACCTGCGGGGCCAGTAAAATCAAGCGTAGGAGTAGTGCTTATAAAGGTGTGAAAATTGCTCCACGTTTGTCCTGCCGTAATACCGTTCCATGAGCCATAGGCCTGACGCATTCGGAGATTACCGAAGAAAAAATCGCCTTCGATATTGGTAATCAAGTCACCTTTCTCTGTCGGCGTTGTAGTGCGGATACCCAGGCGTGACTCATTAGCATGCAGATTCGAATGCCCACTTGTGCTTGGTTGGCCATCCACAGCAATTTTAGAGAAGTTCACACTATCGCCCATGCCACTGCTATTTCCAGTCTTAATGTCGCCACTGTCATACATCACATCAAGCTTAGCGTAACCGTATAAAGAAACGTTGGTTCCATTCACATCATAATCAATTGCAAATACAGAAGGAGTAACGAATAGAAAAGAATAGCCTAAGAAAGGAAACACTCTGCACCACAACAAAAACTTATTCATATCTTTATCTCTATATTTGTAATACTTTTATTTTCAACTTAACCCAGGAGCCTAAAGACAAGCTGAGAAGACATTGCGAAAATGGTCACCAACCCCACTAGAGCAAGCGTGGTTTGTAGAGGGCCATTTTTTAGATCCCCCATCACATCTTCACGTCTTGTCAAAAGAAAGAGAATAATTCCCAAAAAAGGTGCTACTAGGACGGTTAAGGCTTGAGCGATAATAATTAGCTCAATGGGAGAACCTTTCGCCACCACAGCAACCGTAGCTCCCCAAGCCAACACCCCGTATACAAGCAGCTTGACTCTCCATCCGGATAAACTGCTGTTCCAGCCCAACGCATCCGCTAATAGCGTTCCTCCCGCAGAAGCGTTTGCCGCCATTGATGAAAAGGCTGCTGCAAAGAACCCAAGGCTGAACAGTACCGCCCCTACCTTTCCTGCCAGCGGCTCCAATACACTAGCCAGCTGTGGAAAAGTCGTTGCTACAGTACCAGTGGAGTGAAGTACCGCTGAGGCTACAATGATGATGAGCATCGCCATAAATGCGGTAGCCACATTCCCCGGAAGAGTATCCATTAACGTAATAGCTCGGTACTGCTGCCTATTCAGCTTTCTTTCATGGATGGCATAGCCAGTATAAAAAGCTGAGTTAATGGAGAAATTTGTACCGATCAAAGCAATTAAAAGAACGCTGGCCTCAGCAGGAAATTTGGGAATAAGACCTTGCGCAGCAGCCGCCCAATCTGGGTCACTCAGTATGGTTGATGCTAAAAAACCTACGGACATAAGCCCAATCAAAGCGACCAACAAGCGCTCCATCGCCTTATAAGTATTCCGCATGGCTATTAATAAGCCGACCGCTACTGTACTAGCGAGCGTCCAGCCTACTACCGAACCTCCTAAAAGCAGGCTTAGCGCTAAACCAGAGCCAACGGCATTGCCTACAGCAAACATCAAAGTGATAGAGAAAACACCGAAGCCAGCCATGACACCAATTGGCCGACCAAGTTTTTGCTTGGTGACTTTGACCACAGAGTCACCAGATGCAAGGCCCAACCGAACAGCCATATCATTAAACACAAACATTAGCACTGCAGACACAAGGATTACCCAAAGCAGCATGTAGCCATATTGGCTGCCTGCCTGCACAGCGGATGTCAGCGCACCGGGTCCGAAACGCCAAGCGCCAGCGACAAATGCAGGCCCCATTAACGCAAGCATTTGTGGCAACGTCAGAGAAAACCGAGATCGATGGTGGTTTGTCGCAGGGGGAAATGGCCCTGAATCATGTTTGGTATTCATATTCATCCTACGCTCCTATTAAATTTGTTATTTAGGATGCATACGGTGATGCCTCATTGGCATCACCGTTCGGGGACGCCCAGCGCCTAAGGAATAGTCAATCTCGGTTAGGCTAACCCGGCTTGTTTCATAGCAGCAGCAATTTCACGATCTGCGCCTTCGGCAAGCGGACGAAGCGGAGAGCGCACAGTAGCGTGATCGAGAATCCCCCGGGCTACTAGGGCCCACTTCAGAGCCACAGTTCCTTCCATATGCGAACCACGGTGATAGACATTCTTGGTGACTGGAAGGAGGCGATCATGTAATTCGCGCGCCTTAGCATAATCCTTGGCTTTTCCAGCTTTGATCAGTTCGATCAAAGGCTCCGGTGCAATACAGCCATAGCCAACTAGCGCACCATCGACATCAAACATGGTGTGAAGTAGGTACTCATCATGACAAGTCAGAATTTGTAGATCCGGATACTCAGCGCGAATGACAGGAATTTCAGTATCCCAGCGCTTCATATTGCGAACACCATTTTTCATCGCAAACACACCAGGTTGAGCCGCAATATCAAGCTGCGTCTGGAGGTTGTAAGTGGCTTTCGTATTGTCCGGATACTGGAAAAGAATCAGCGGTAGCCCACTCTCCTCATGAATGCGGCGATATCGCTCTTGAGGCGCTCCCTCCTGATAACCAAACCTTAGCCAGCCATGAGATGGGTAGACTAGACCAGCAGATGCGCCCGCCTCGACAGCCCGTTTTGCTTCTTCGGCTGCAACATGGTCGCCTTCGCGAGTGATGCCCGCAATAATTGGGATCTCACCTTTTACCGATTCAACAAATGCCTCAATAACACGCCTCTGCTCATCAGAGGTCATGAATGTACCTTCACCAGCGTGGCCAAGAACAACGAGACCTTTAACGCCGTCGATGCCGCCCAACCAAGAGCCAAGCTTCTTGATTGCAGCAAAATCAACCTCGCCATCGCGAGTGAAAGGAGTAACCGGCGCGGGGGTTAAACCTCGGAGATCGAGAGACATGATGATTCCTCTTATATGATTGTGTTATCGTTCCTGGGAACGATTGCAATCGTTTCACCAAATACACCACATCGAAAATTAGACGTTAGTCTACGACTCACAAATGATGTGTGGATACGGAAAGCAAACTAATAGTAAATCAGTGGGGTTAGCGTCATATCGCTTATAAGATCGCTGTAAAACCGATAGAATGGTTCGCCTAAATGCCTGTTTATGCGAGCCAACACAGAGGTTCAGTAATCCACCTCACGTCATGGAATAATATATTCATGCACGGTAAGCCTATAACTATGCAAGACGTTGCCAAAGCCGCGGGCGTCAGCACGTCTACAGTCTCTCGCGTTCTTGATGAGCGCCTTCCGCCTTCCAATAGCCCAGCCGCTCAACGGGTTAAAAAAACGGCGGAAGAACTCGGCTATAAGCGTGACATTCTTGCCTCCAGCTTGAGGCGAGGTGGTACAGGCACTATCGGTGTACTGGTGCCCCGACTGAGCGATACCGTCATGGCTCTTATCTACGAAGCGATCTCTAAAGTTGCTCAAGAACGTCACTATTTCGCTATCGTAGCAACCAGTGGTGACGATCCTGAAAGCGAGCGTCAAGCGGTTGAATTGCTTCTCAATCGACGTGTGGACGGCCTAATTTTGGCTACCAGCCGACTTGATGACCAATTACCATCTCAACTGCGTGACCGGGGAGTTCCGCACTCATTGGTGCTTCGTACCGATGGTAAAAGTCCTTCTGCCTTGGGTGACGATATTCAAGGTGGATACCTTGCTACTCGGCACCTCATCGACCTGGGGCACCGTGACATTGGCCTTGTTGCAGGCCCTAGCTTTACCTCTAGCGCTCGCGACCGACAAAAAGGCTTTCGCAAAGCCATGAGCGAATCAGGGATTCCTGTGCGTGAGCCATGGATTATCGAGTCAGGCTATGGAATCGAAGCTGGCGAGGAAGCAGGGCTGGCTCTGCTCTCACAGAATGAGAAACCAACAGCCATTTTTGCAGTCAACGATAACCTCGCTATTGGCGTGATGGCTGCTGCACATAGACTTGGCATTGAGGTGGGCAGAACGCTTTCATTAGTCGGATATAACGATATCCCTCTTGCCAGTCGTCTACCTGTGCCGCTCACGTCTGTATACATACCTTTTGACTATATTGCACAACAGGCTGTCGACTTACTGCTAAGCGATAAACACTCTGGCTCGCCGATCAATAGAGTGGCTATGCCTAGTTTGATCCCAAGATCATCATCAGTCCGACATATATAAAAAATCATGAGTACGCAGTATTAAGCTATTACTCTGAGAGCCCTCCTAATGCTAATCTAAATTATGGCAGAGGGCTATTCACTAGATACTCATTAGCAAATAGTATACGCCCTACATTTATAAAAATATTTACTTTTTCATTAACTGCTTATCATCAGAGAAGAACTTGATAGAATCCAGCGCTACTCAGCATCCTAACCTTACACTTAAGTAAGTTATTTTACGCACCTAGTTTAATCAAACGAGCTTTCCTACCATAACGTGTATTGCCCTGCATTCCATCACTGGCCTAGACGCCGTGAACATAGACACCAGCCTCGTATTCATTGATGTGAACATCATCACCGCCAGCCTCGCCATTGGCTTAGCCATCACAGTGATGGCCTCCATAGAAGCGCTACTAGACCACAAACTCGGTAAATATGTTGGGCCATTGGGCAAAACTCATTGGCGGCGTAGTGTTGATTGGGATGGCACTCAGTTTTAGTAATGCTGCCGTTTCTTGAGCTGTAGCCAAAGTTGCAATAGGCATTGCAACGACAGTTTTGCTTGGCGTGAGTCAGCCCCCACTGTTTCAGAGTATTTATAGATTCCCTTGGTCAGAAAGTTTTTCCCTCCTATGGATGGAGACTGGCAGGTAACCATCCGTTCGAACTGGCATTTGGTTTTGCGCCAGACCACAGGGCTATTGGCACTGTAGCGGCAAATTCCCAGGGTAGCTGTGCGTGGCTTGGATCGCTGACGCAAAGGAACGGAGAACGACAATCCTGGTGAGCTTTCGGCCAGTAGCCGCCGTCAAAATGGCGCTCACCGAAACGACACAAAGCTGTTCAAAGTCTTTCGATCAACATATCGATAAAGGCGCGTACAGCGGGGTTGGTGCTACGACTCTGTGGCCATAGCGCAACGATATTATGCCGCTCTACGCCGAAGTCGGACAGGATTGGTACCAGTTCCTTTCGCCTAACCCGCGGGGCAGCCATGAAACTTGCAGCCATCCCGATGCCTGCACCCGCGGTCATAGCGGCTATGACGGCTTCGCTTGAATCAACGACAACAGGGGAAGACGGCACTATCTCGATCTCTTTCTCGCCGATCCGGAACGGCCAGCGAAACATTTGTCCCGTGCTTTGGTAGCGCAAATTGATCGTTTCGTGCCCCACCAGTTCATCTGGATGCTCGGGAGCACCATACCTAGCCAGGTAGTCTGGCGAAGCGTAGCAAGAGAGCCTGTAAGGTGAGAGCCGCCTGGACAAAAGTGACGAATCCGCAAGGTCACCGATCCGCACTGCAAGATCAATGCTCTCTTCAACCATACCGACGATGTGGTCGCTCAGCCGCAGGTCGATCGTTACCTTCGGGTAGTGTCTTCGAAAATCCGTAATAGCAGGAGCAATCAGATGCAGACCCAGTGGAAGTGATGTCGCAATTCGTAATGTGCCTGCGGGCTCGGAACGAGCGGACTTCACTACCTGCTCTATCTCTTCTGCTTGGCGCAGCAGCTCTAGCACACGCCCATGCAAGTCGCGGCCCTCGGCCGTGAAAGACAGCGAGCGTGTCGTACGAGTGAAAAGAGAGACGCCGAAGTGACGCTCCAACCGCTGGATGCTTTTGCTTATCGCAGAGGGCGAAACAGACAGCGAGCGCGCCGCAGCGGTGTAGCTGCCTAAGGAGCCGGCGCGTGCAAATGCGATAAGCCCCGTGAGGCGTTCCAATCCGATTTGTTCCTTCATGGAATTATTAAAACGAATCTACGCACCATTATCAATGACAAGGAACTTCCTTACTATTTGCCATGTGACTATTCTTGAGTGAGGTTGTGATGAACGACATGATGAAAGCAGTGCAGCTGCATAGTTTCGGTGGCCCAGAGGTCTTGCTTTACGAAGATACGCCCCGACCCGAAGTACAAACCGGTGAAGTGCTTATCCAAGTTAATGCGGCAAGTCTTAACCCACCAGACCTTTACCTGCGCGACGGCTATCGGGCGCTACCTCCAGAATGGCAGCCTAGCCCACATTTCCCGTTGATATTGGGCACTGATGTGTCAGGGGTCGTTGCTGCCATTGGCGACGAGGTTTCCAAAGTCAGCGTAGGTGACCACGTCTTTGCAATGGTGCGTTTTCCCGAAGACCTGATGACGGGCAGCAGCACCTATGCCGAATATGTCAGCGTTCCTGAAAGCCACCTAGCGTTGAAGCCAAAGGGCATTTCTAATGTCGAGGCAGCAGGTGCCCCAATGTCACTGCTTACTGTCTGGCAGTTTCTGGTTGATCCTGGTAATGACCTACCCAATCCATTCCAGGCATTTCGGCATGTGCCTGTACCGCTCGAAGGCAAGACCGTCTTGATCAATGGAGCTGGCGGTGGCGTGGGGCATATAGCAGTTCAAGTCGCCAAATGGAAAGGGGCGCGTGTAATCGCGGTTGCTTCAGGTAAGCATGAAGAGCTTCTTCGCGAGCTGGGTGCTGACGACTTCATTGATTACACCAAGGCAGCCGCCGAAACGGTCGCTCATGATATGGATCTGGTGCTTGACGCTGTGGGTGGCCCGAACATGGAACGCTTCCTCAGCATTATTAAACCAAGCGGCTCGCTCTTTCTGGTCAACCCCTTGGGCTTTTCTGCCAGGAATGAAGCCGACAAGCTAGGGATTACGGTTTCCTCACTACAGGTGCACTCAAACGGAATGCTGCTGGCACAGGCCAGTCGCTTGCTCGACGACCGTACCATTCGGATCGTGATCGACAGTACCTATTCGTTGGCAGAAGCATCGGCTGCGCACCAGAGAGCTATGCAAGGCGGCGTTCAAGGTAAGGTCGTGCTTGTCGTTAAACAGTAACCGGCCAAGCGTTGTTTCTGAGCGCGAACCACTTCTGTCAGAAAATCCATCAAGGCATGAATCCTCACTACGCCTCGTAGATCCGGGTGCATCAGAAACCACAAGCCGTATTCCAGCTCGGGGATGGGATCAGTGAGCTGGATAATGTCTGGATCTTCGTCCGCCAAATAACAGGGCAGAACACCCAGCCCCATACCGGAGCTAACAGCGCTGAGTATATTGACCAGAGTATCGACACGGTAGACACAGGCCGCTTTCAGCGCGTTGTTGTCCATCCACTGATCCAGTGCTGAGTCCTGCAATCGCGGACCAGCACCAATCCAGGGCTGGCTAGCAAGAACCTTGATGGAAGCCCCCGGTGACAGATTGAAGCTTCGATGTCCGTAGACCGCCTGCCCTATGGCCGTCAGCGGTCGCCCAATCAGATTTTCAGGAGGAGCATTGGACGGGCGGATGGCGACGTCAGCTTCTCTGCGCGTCAGATTGAATAGCTGGTTGGATACGGCGACGTCCAACACGATGCCTGGATATTTATGCTGAAACTGCGTGAACAGAGGAGAGAGCAGCCCCATCAACAAAGAGTCCGTTGTGGTGAGCCAGATTTCCCCTCTCGGCTCCAAGTCGCGCCCAGCGACTTTACGTTCGGCGGCCAAGGCTGCTTCATCCATGATTCTGGCGGTTTCAGCGAGCTCTTCTCCAGCAAGCGTTGGCCGGTAACCGGTTCGGCTTCTTTCAAAAAGAGCAACACCAAGGCGCTGTTCGATATCACCCAGCCGTCGGAAAACCGTAGCATGACTGACGCCCAAGGCGCGTGAGGCACCCGACAGCGAACCTGCAGTTGCGATTGCCAGGACGACCTCAAAGTCGTTCCACGCTAGGTGACTCCTGGTTTTCTGTGTCATGGCAGAAGGTTGCCTGAGATTTTTACCTGTTCGTTTTTGCAAAGTTAATTCTCACTTTCATGGAATACCTTGCAGCTTAGAACAAGATTAGCATGCACCTGAACCCATGAGATAACCCAATCGCCCCCGGAACAGGGACGATATGACGGAGGTCAGGCGCATGATGAACTCAACAAAAGTGCAGAACTTTCACCACCACGGCTCGTTAACCCGCTGCGATAACGATGCCGTGCCAGAAGGAAGTGCCGGCAATTTGCTCAAGGGAAGCATCCCTTCCAGATACCGCGATGGGCGGGGAGGCGTTGATCTTGAGCGTGTGCGGCTGGATCAGCAAGAAGCTCGACGACAGGTAATCCAGGCGATGGTACGACGTATCGAAAAGCTATGGCGTCTGCGTTGAGACAACGCATTAGCAAACAAGCTGCCAACACGCGTAACTTTCCAATGGATTCGAATCCGCAAAGCGGCGGAAAACCGAGCGCTGTGCAGTTGATTGTCAAACCTCACTACGTACTATATCCTGTACATTAACAACATCCTGTACAGGAGCAACCTTATGGATGCTATCAGCTACACAGCCGCTAGAACCAATCTAGCAAAAACCATGGAGCAGGTCTGTGAAGACCATTCACCTATGATCATCACCCGAAGCAAGGCGCAATCCGTGGTAATGATCTCTCTCGAAGACTATGAGGCGCTGCAAGAGACAGCCTATCTTCTGCGCGCACCTAAGAACGCCCGCCGTTTGCTGGAATCCGTTGCCGAATTGGAACAAGGTGGTGGTCAGGAGAAGGAACTTCTTGAATGAAACTAATCTTCTCCGAGAGCGCCTGGGAAGACTATCTGTACTGGCAGAAAACCGACAAGAAGATTCTTAACCGAATTAACAAGTTAATCAAAGAGACCAAACGAGAGCCATTTGAAGGGGTCGGCAAACCAGAGCCTCTCAAACACAGTCTCGCCGGTTATTGGTCTCGGCGAATCAACGAAGAACACCGAATGGTTTACAAAGTCACGGATGACGCTTTGCTAATTGCCCAACTCCGATATCACTACTGATTTAACGCAGCATTAAGGTGTAAGCAACGCTGCCACCTAACCTAAAACATTGTGCCGTAAAAACGACACCCAGCCTTGAGCTGAAAATGCCAAGCGTTGCGATTCACTCTTAAACGCTTTGTTATGACGCTGAGCTTTGAGTCAGTTAATTTAATCGTGTGCCATAACGTTTTGTTAAGGGGTGGGCTTTAGCCCGTCCCAGCGAGCACAGCGAACGGTTTGAACCACTTGTTGGATGGTGCCAATATGACCTCACTATTTATTAGGGAAGTATTCAAGTATCTCATCTTCCGCATCATCAAATAGGCCAGTTGAACGCCAGCCTAGGTGTCGATAAAAGCCATATGAACGAGCTTTCGCATCGGATGAACACCCGAGGAAAAGTCGTTCAAACCCGAAAGAGTTGAAAGACTCAATCATTTTATTCAATAGTGCTTTGCCAACACCTTTACTTTCATATTCTGGCAATAGTGCCAAAACAACAATTTCTCCGGTTTCGCTATCACCGAAGCAATAGCCAATAATCTTTCCTTCACTAACACCAACGTAACCAGGTAAGGAGCCATCGCTAATTCCTGCTTTCCAGCTCTCTAAAGTAATACCGAGTTCTTCCAATTGTTCGACAGAGAAAGCGTTTTCTCTCGTCTTTCCTCCTGGATTCATAGAATAACCGCAGCACTTT
>NZ_JAINWD010000090.1:0-4171 GCF_021021315.1 Halomonas sp. IOP_14
ATGGCAGTGACTTTTTCAGAGCTTCCCTAGGGGCATATTCGGAGAACGGCTACGGCTCTGGCTTTCAAAATGTGGCTAGTGAATTGATTGAAAAGTGCCAACAGCTTCTTGAGGGCGTAGAGATGAAATGTAGTTTTCATCAAGCCAGATTTCAGAACATTTATTTGCTTGAAATTGAAAAGAGTGACTCTCTGGCATTTGCCGGTGGTAGTCCTTACGTGATGAAAAGCGGAAAGCCGAAAATTATTCCTGAACGACAGCTTATCGAGAAATTAGGATTAGGAGTCGATTCTTCGTTAATAAATATGCTCTCAGAGCAAATTACTAAGCAGTCCGAAAAAGTTGATTATTTGAGCGAAGAGCTAAAAGAAAAAAGTAAGCTAAAGAATCAAGTACCCGGCTTGTTGGTCGGTGGCTTCATAGGTTGGCTGCTTTCTGCGTTATTAAATAGCCTGCTAAATGTTGGTGGCTAGAGTAATGAATTCGTATAACAAGCAATTCCAGGTGATACCTACTGCGCACCTGAATTGGGCGTTGAGCCTGTATTCGGTAACATTGGCACGACGAAAAGGTTGAACCGCTTCAGCCTTCGGGGTAAGAAAAAGGTGCAAAGTCAGTGGCAGCTCTACTGCTTAGTGCACAATATTGAGAAGTTGGCGAATTACGGCCACATGGCCGCGTCATGAAGGGCTTAGAGCGGAGTAAGTTGCTTTTTAAGAGCAAAAGGCCGTCTTCAACAAGCTTTAGCTGGGCGCTCAAGTGGCTAAATGCCGATATTAAGATTACTCAGCCAGATGACCAGCTGGGTAAATGAATAAGGACAACAGGCGGTGGAAATGGCTCGAAATCGGGTTTTTCTACAGACTCGTTATACGATACGAGGTAAGAAATGAAAAAAGGAGTACTGACGTTTTTCTGTGGAAAAATGGGAGCAGGGAAAACTACAAAGTCTCGTGAAATCTCCCAAGAGCGAAACGCCGTACTGCTCTCAGAAGACGAGTGGATTTCATCAATTTATCCGAATAGCATCAAGACCTTAGATGATTACATTGAATATTCTGGCCGTCTTAAGCCTCAAATGAAGAAACTGGTTCAATCAATCTTAGCGTCTGGAACCAACGTAGTAATGGATTTTCCGGCAAATACAATTCCACAACGTGAGTGGTTTAAAAGCATTTTTTCAGAGATCCAGGCCCCACATGAATTAATTTACATCGACCAGCCAAATGCGATTTGCTTGGGGCAAATCGCAAAAAGGCGGATAGAACATCCACAGAGAGCGGCAACTGATACGGAAGAGATGTTTGAGCTGGTTACAAAGCACTTTGTGGCACCCACACTTGATGAGGGGTTCAACACAACCGTAGTTGTGGCAAATGCATAACAATCGCAGGCACGGCGAAAGCTTTTTCTTTGCGGCTTCGCCTCCACTACAAAGCCGCGAGTACTGGCGGCGTTAGCCAATTTAGAGGGTAAGTATGTCTCACAGCATGATGCAGAAAGTGAACAGTTTTGCTCTCAGAGCTTTTCGAGACACCGCTGACAGAGACTACATCCATGCTCGTATGGCTTACAGGGCCGACCTGTTTCCACAGTTTCACTGGTCTGCGCTTCATGCTCTTGAAAAATATGCAAAATGCATTGCAATTCTTGTCCGTGTCCCAAAGCCAAAGCGCGCTATAAAGCATGAGGTAGAAAGAAGCTTAGACCTTATCTCTGAGAAGCTAGATATTGCCCTATCAGAGCAAACCAAGAAATTCATAAAAAGGCTTGAGGAGTTTGGGGCAAGATTTCGATACCTAGAGGTGTCCTGGTTCATAAAGGACTGTGAGCTCGCGATATTGGATCGAGCAGTATGGGAACTACGCCGTTTCTGTAATTCGGAGCTGTATGAATATTCTGGCAACCAGTTTGTTTCAATATCCCAAGATAAATACGATCAAGTAAAGGCTATCGATAAGCCGAACAAGACTAATACTCTTATCCCTGGTGGGTTTCTAGAGAAAACGTTGGAGAAAAGAAATTCCAGGGCTAGGCCTGATCTAGTTTGGTGCAATCTGTACTACTCAGCATCAAAGCGTAAAAGGGTTTATATGAAAAGCTCTGTCATGGCTGAGAATTCGCCGTTTTTCCTATACCCTGAAATCATTGACGAGGTGTCTAAATACACCTTTATTCCAAAAGAAATAAGCGATGCCTACAAAAATGGCTAACATTGCCAGTCATGGCGACGGCTACTCCATTGCGGCTTCGCCTCCATTCCGCAGCCGCGCATGCTGGCGGCGTTATATCAGTATCGCCTAAAATTCCGCTCCTGGCCGATAGCGACACTCCAGTCAGGGCCTGCGTATGTCCCTGTCAAACTTCTGTCTTTTCTTCCATTTTAAAGCGTCATCCACTTCTATCCCAAAGTATCAAACAGTGCTTTCCAGCTAACGTATCATTCGTGGCTCAGACCATCGCGCCGGAATGCTAAGTGCTAGAGCGCAGTTTTGCATGGCCACCACGCCAGCAGGCGTAAACATACGCCTGCTGGCAACGGTTGAGCAGACTTGCCGGCCCTTGTGGGCCGGTTTTGTCGGGGAAGGTGCTTCTGATCAGGGAGCAATGCGGGTACTGGCATCGGTAAAGCCGATCAGCGAAATATCTATGTCCATGCGTTCACCGCGTGGACTAATCATGCTGAGGGTTGCTGTATTGCCACTGCGGAGTTGCTGCAACATCGACGACTCAATGGGCACGTCAGCACGGCACCCTTGCTCCTGGCATACCTGATAGGGGAATTGGACTGGCTCAGCGTTATCCACACTGAATTGCAAGCCCGGGGCCAGACGTACCCCCAGCGGCACGAAGAAGCTCATCACCGGGTCATCGATCTGAGGCGGGTAGTCGAGAATTACCTGCATCAAGGGCTGGTCGCTGTCGGGTTGAGTGATCAGTTGCGACATCGCACAAGGGCTCGGGCCCTCGGCACTACGCTGGCAACGGACTTCCCAATCCTGGAACGACTCGGTAGTAACATCATTACCGGAGGCTGCCCCTGGTTGTTGTTGGCTAAAGGCATTGGGGGACAACGCCAAGAGCGATAGTAGACCCATTCTGAAAAGGTTTTGAGTAAGAGAGTTTGGCATTGGCGTTACCTCCTGTTGGTTCGCTGATGGTGGATAATAGTGCTCACCATGCCTGCTTGTACGCTTGAGGTCGAGCCCTTGATGTACGAGAGCGTGGTTGGGCTGTTTACCTTCCTCCCTAACCAGTCTTCCTGAGCGTTTTTTTTATTTAAGAGGAAGGGCGGTTTGATCGCTCTAACGGCTACTGTTTATCCTGGCGATGTATTCATTTTTCCAGGTGGCTGGGCAACTCACTGCGTTGCCCACCTAGGCTTGGGTCACGTTATTCGGTGCCCGAACTGCTCTCTTCCGGCTCTAACTGCCCATGCCGCTGCATCCAGCGCATCACGATCCAGCACAGCGCTGCCCAGCTCGCCCCGGCCGTCCAGCCCGCAAGCACATCGGTCGGCCAATGAACTCCAAGGTAAACGCGGCTTATGCCCACCAGCAGGGTCAACAATATCGCCAGTATCAAAAGGTAAGCCTTTAGCCTCAGCGCGGGCTGTACGCGGATGAGCAGCGCGGCCAGGGTGAGGTAGGTCACGGCAGACATCATTGAGTGGCCGCTGGGAAAGCTCGCGGTGTAGACCATGGCTTCATGAGGCACGAGATCCGGGCGAGGGCGATCGAAGCCCATCTTCATCACAGTGCTTAGTAGTATGCCGCCGGGCACCGCGATTGAAGCAAAGAGAGCCGCGCGGTAGTGCCTGGCAAGTAACAAGTAGCCCAGGGCACCCAATGTGATGAGTACCAGCACGCCGACACCGCCCAGTGCGGTAAAGTCCCGGCCCATTTCCTCAACCCATCCCGGCCCGATTGGGTCGCTTAGATCCGCGGGATTGCGAAGGGCGAGCAGCAGGCTTTCATCGATGCTATGGGTGTCCCCCTCGATAACTTCTTCGGCCAGCGCGACGAACCCCCAAATCCCACCGGAAAGTACCGCGACGCATAGCAGCATCGCTAGTTCGTAGCGGCCGAGCCGAGCCAGTAGGGAAAAGCTTTTGCGCCCAACTTGTCCAAGTTTTTCATGGTGCTTCATTTGCAACTCCTTTGCTTTGAGA
>NZ_JAINWD010000091.1:0-3873 GCF_021021315.1 Halomonas sp. IOP_14
GCTTCTTCGGCACGTGCTTCTACACCCTGGACGTGTCGGGTGAGCGCCCACTGATCACAAGAAAAGTCGTGCAGTTAAATAACGACTATATCCATCAAGTCATCGACGTATATCACGTGTGACCTGAGGGGAGAGGAGAATTAACCATGAGTTATACCATTGCCCTCAACTTTGAGGACGGCGTTACCCGCTTTATTGGCTGTAAAGAGGGGGAGACTGTTCTCGACGCCGCTTACCGGCAAAAAGTTAACCTACCGATGGACTGCTCTGACGGTGTATGTGGCACCTGCAAAGGCCACTGCGAACAGGGCGAATTCGACATGGGTGACGAGTATCTGGAAGATGCGCTTTCCGATGAGGAAGCGGCTGAAGGCCAGGTGCTCACGTGCCAGATGGTGCCTTCTTCGGATTGCGTTATTCAAGTGCCAGTGGCATCCACGCTGTGTAAAACACAGGTGGGCAAGGTTGAGAGCACGGTAGCAGCAGTTGAGCAACTTTCCGAAGATAGTATTGAGCTAGTCGTTGATTTGGATGATGCCGAGGGCCTCGCCTTTCTGCCGGGGCAGTACATTCATATTGATGTGCCCGGCACGGAAGTGCACCGCTCCTACTCTTTCAGCTCCTTGCCGGGGGATAAGCGCGCCACCTTCTTAATTCGCAACATCCCCAACGGGGCAATGAGCGGCTACTTAACCGAGCGCGCGGCGGTGGGAGAAAAGCTTACGCTGACTGGCCCGCTGGGCAGCTTCTACCTGCGAGAAGTGAAGCGCCCGGTGCTTATGCTTGCTGGCGGCACGGGTCTGGCTCCGTTTCTCTCCATGTTAGCGCAATTGGTCGAAAAGGGCTGTGATGCACCGATTCATATGATTTACGGCGTCAATAAAGATGACCACCTGGTCAAAACGGATGCGCTAGATGCCTTCGTAGAAAAAATTCCTAGCTTTACCTACGCCACCGTAGTGGTCGACGAGGCTAGCGAGCATTCGCGTAAAGGTTACGTGACGCACCACATGGACGCCGAGGTAATGCATGACGGCGATGTGGACGTTTACCTGTGTGGCCCACCCCCGATGGTAGATGCCGTGCTGAAGTACTTCGACGCTGAAGGCATCAAGCCTCAGAGCTTCCACTATGAGAAGTTCACCCCCAATGAAGCAGGGAGCGCATCATGACACACCGCTTTCATGACAAAGTAATGGTGATTACCGGCGCTGCGCAAGGAATTGGGCAGCGGGTGGCTGAGCGTGCCGCCGCTGAAGGCGCCCGCTTGGTATTGGTAGATCGCGCTGACCAAATCCATGAGGTTGTCGCTGAAATAAGCAAGCAAGGAAGTGACGTGATTGCGGTACAAGCCGACCTGGAAACATGGGAAGGCGCTGAGCAAGCGATTCAGGTGGCGCTCGCTCACTTTGGCCGTATCGATATTCTGGTTAACAACGTAGGCGGCGCGATTAATTTCAAGCCGTTTACCGAGTTTACCGAGTCGCAAATTGCGGCAGAGATCAACCGTTCTCTAATGCCTACGCTTTGGTGCTGCCGTGCGGTACTGCCGACCATGGTAGCGCAGGGTAGCGGCGTGATCGTCAATGTCTCTTCAGTGGCGGCGCGGGGCATCCACCGGATCCCTTACTCGGCGGCCAAGGGGGGGGTCAATGCGCTGACCGAGTCGCTGGCCTTCGAATACGCTGATGCTGGGATCCGCGTGGCGGCTGCTGCCATCGGGGGCACGGAAGCACCGCCGCGCCGGATTTCCCGCGGCACGCCCGAGCCCCGCAACGATACCGAACGGGCCTGGTTCCAGGCGCATATCGACCAAACCAAGCAGAGCTGCCTGATGAAACGCTACGGCACGCTCGACGAGATGGCCGCGCCGATTCTGTTCCTGGCCTCCGATGAGGCGAGCTACATCACCGGCAGCGTGCTGCCAGTGGGCGGAGGCGACCAGGGCTATTAGTAAATTACCTAAGGCAACGCTAAAGAAGTATCAACGATAACGCTAAGTACAGTAATTCCCTGGAGCAAACCGTGAAACATATTGAGAAAGGCGTCAGCCTAAGGCATGCGCCCCGCGATTTCCTGCGCGACCTCAATGCTGAAAATGCCAGTACAGGTTTAGTCGCGGGAATCTTAGGGCTCAGTGTTGGAGTAGTCCACATTAGCGCCGGTACCTCTGCCGGCCTGGACTCCTCCTTCATCATGATTTGGGTGATCAGCTACCTGATGATCAACGGCCTGTTTGGACTATTCATGCCAGCCTATTACCGATTGCCGTTGCCAATGGCTAACTCCATCCCCGGTGCATTAATGTTCGCAGCGGTTATCCCTGTAATCGGCTTAGAGGCTGCATTAGGTGCAAGTTTGATTGCGGGGGCTATTACGCTAGTTGCTGGCGTGACCGGGGTGATGGGTATCGTTATGCGTTTGATACCGATGCCAATAGTGATGGGCATGGTGGGCGGTATGCTACTTAGCTTTGGCCTCAACATGGTTAAGCCGTTGGAGAGCGCTATCGTGCCAGCCTCTATCATGATCCTGGCTTTTTTCCTCTCTGCTCGCCTCTTACGTAAGGTTCCGCCTCTGGTTGTGGCGATGCTGGCGGGCATTTTGTACCTGATAGCGACTGGCGTGGATCTGTCCGGTATAGAAGCAACCGTTCGTTTCCCTGAGTTCATCATGCCTGAGTTTACTCTTGGAGCTTTTCTGACCTACGGCCTGCCACTCGCTATTATTCTAGTCGGAATGGAAACACCGGCGGGTGTCGGCCTAGTGAAGGGAATGGGTTACAAAGAAGTGCCCGCTAATGGAATCACTGCGGTGGGCGGCGTCGGCACCATGGTGTCGGCTTTTTTCAACCTGCACAGTACTTGTATAGCCGCACCCATGACCGGTGTCTGCGCCTCCCCGGAAGCTGGCGTTCATGACAAACGTTGGGTGGCGGCGGTGATTGCTGGGGCTATCTTTGTGCTTGCCGCGCCTTTCTACGGCTATGTCGTCAGTCTGCTGGAGGCTACGCCGCGCTACTTTATCGCCATTATCGCCGGGCTGGCACTTATGCGGGTCATTACCTCCTCGATGGCTATCGCCTTTGCAGGCAAGAAACATGAAATAGGCGCGTTGTTTGCTTTTTTAATTGCTGCATCCGGCATTCAGATTCTCGGCATCGGCGCCACGTTTTGGGCGTTGGTATTAGGCGTGGTCGTTTCAGCAATCTTCGAAACCAAGGACTTCGAGTTTATTTTCACCCGTGAGGTAGCTAAAAAGAGCGGCTGATCTCATACAACTCCTGCAACTTTATAGTGGTTATCCTCCTTGGCCCGTGTCTGCTTTTGCAGTGCGGGTCTTTTTTGTCCCATTTGACGTTTGACAGTCCCTTTATCCTTTTGTCGCAAGTTGAAATTAATTGTTACTCCTTTTGAGTGGGTCAGATGAGAGCTATGTCTCACAAACGCCACTATATCGGTTTAAAGCTTAAGTGAATGAGGAGTCAAACTGAATGTTATTAGCAGGCTTAGTAGTATTGTTTGATAGTTTTTCTTTTAAAATAAAAGGTTAGCTATTTTTTGCTGATTCGAATTAGGTTGTGAATATTCTACATAACTTTCATCTGAGATACCTATCAAGTATGGAAGGGAACTCAAACGATATTGGTCGGGAAGTCACGGCATGATCGATATTAGTGGCGAACATAACAACAACTGTCGTCTTTAGGCCCTTGATAGGCGTACTTGCTCTCCAAAACGTACTACTACTATCGCCGGGCGCCAAGACAACAAGAAAACCAACGATAGGGTTTCATCATGACCGTGAAGATATTCGATACCCCCGAAGTGCAAGAGTTTGTCAAAACCGTTGCTGGCTTTGATCAGGCAGGCG
>NZ_JAINWD010000092.1:0-225 GCF_021021315.1 Halomonas sp. IOP_14
CGGCGGTCAACCTGCTCAATGCCCTGGGCAGCCAGACCCAGTTCGGTTTGCTCTCGCCAGGGCTCGGCTTTGACCACTTCCTGGATATGCGCCAGGACGCTATCGATGCCGAAGCCCAGCGCACCGGCGGCACCCCACGCACCATCGAAGGCCCGCTTTACGTGGCCGGCGCCCCGGAAGCCGACGGCTTTGCCCGCCTGGACGATGAAGCGACCGAGGGCGAGA
>NZ_JAINWD010000093.1:0-3399 GCF_021021315.1 Halomonas sp. IOP_14
ACCGGTCTCCGGAATAACCGGGGCGGTTCAGGGCTAGGTCATTGGCCAAGGTCGGGTCGATGCGATAGGTGGTGAAGCCAGTAGTACCGTCGGAGAGTGGCGTATTGTAGGTGCCTTTGATCCGCTCTGAACTAACATCAAGCGTGTTGATGATGCCTTGCTCAAGATGATGTCGAAACTCGGAATAGGGAATCGGTTCGTAGGAACGCTCCTCCGCAATGAAGTCCTGAGCCAATAGGACAACAATATAGCCGAAAATAAAAAAGAGGATATATGCTTGGTAACGTTTGTCCATGCTAACCTCAATGCGGCTTACTAGAGGGCCTTATTGGAGGAGGTTTCGCCCTTGTTACAGATCGGCGCAGTTTTTGCAGCGGGTTGTGTAGGGCAAGGCCTTGAGACGATCTGGTGCGATGGGCTTGTCACATTCCTCGCATAAGTCTCCGACCTGGGCAGCGATGCGTGCCAAGGCGCGTTCGGCCTGGGCCAGTTCTAGCCTGACTTCTTCCTCCAGCCGCGCGACAACTTCGTCGTTTTGAACCTCTACCGCCTGATCATCAAGATCTTTATTCAGAGCGCCACTGCTTCGATGCTGGTGTTCTTCATAGTGATGGATGCGGGCTTTGAGCTCTAACCGTAGGTTGTCTAGTAAGGCCTTTCTATCTTGAGTAGACATGATGTACCCGTTAATGTTGATTAGTAAGTTGATCTATTGAGCGGTATATGGCATCTAATACACTTGGTACAGCTCGCGTTATGCTCAAACCTGTTTTAATCGGGCCGATGGCGGCGTTACACCACCACGGTTTTCTGAGTAAGGTCAAACAGCATGAGCGCTAGAACTTGTATCTATGACTAAAGATCTTCCAGCTTTTCCGCGTCTCGTATCATGCGCATGATTTCGTGTTGTTCTAAAGCGAGGAGGCCATTCAATAATTCCTCGGTGGACGAGACTTCAGCCCGTGTCGATAAATAGCGATAGAGATCAATAATACGATCATGTACTGCTAGCAAAGAGCGCAGGACATCGTCAGTGCCCATGTTGGCAAAGTCTAAATTACCCAGTGTTTCAAGCTTGAAAGGGTGCTTGTCAAAGTATTCTGCACACCACGTTTGGAGCGCGGCTTTCTCTGCATCTTGCTCGCTCAACGCTATGACCTGGCTAAGCTTTTGTTCATGTTGGGAAAGATAGTCAAGTAACATGCGCAGCTTTTCATGCTGGGTGTCCCTGGCGGCGCGCTTTAGTTTATCGGCCAGATTGGCATGCAACCGCCGGGTCAGTTCCAGTATGTCTTTGATGGTTTCAACCGTCATGCCTTTGTCCTATCTCAGGTTAGTCCTTTAGAAAAAGTCGCGCGATCCTTGCAGAATTTTTAGATTTCACACCAAATGCGCTCTCTTAGATCATCACTGAGCTTTGATACCTTATGCACGCGTTTTAACGTCGCTTCTGTCATATCACCAGTGATTTCGTGATAGCAGGACATCATAGATGATGGCGTTAGCAGACCCTCAAGACCCAGCATGCAGCTTGTCAGCTTACTGCAGGAAATCGCCACGGTTGAAAAGAAGTCTAGTTCGTGACGCGTTGCGTCATTCAGTGTCTCTAGCCAAATGCGCTGTAACTTGATCGCTGTGTTAGTGGATTCCATCCAAGGTTGAGACCACAAAACGAGCAAGTTGTCTGCCACGGGTGCTTTCAGAGGGTTTTTTTGATGACCTGAAGTTATCATGTTCTTGTCCTCGTTGAAGTGTTTTTGTTTTGTAGCCAGGCGAAAATTGCATTTATTTTGATTCGTTTTGTATTTTCATTAATAATCAATTAGTTCGATGTACTTAACGTCCTGATTTTTATTTTATTTAGGTCGGTGAGTTATCTTATTAGGCTGACAGCAACACTTTAATTGCATTTTCCGAAGAAGCACGCGAAAAAATATCATAGGCTTCCTCGATCTCTTTCAAGGCGAACCGATGGGTGATTAGGCTCTTCGCTTCAATGCCACCTGCCTCCAGGAAACGCATCAATACTGGAATGGTATTGGTGTTCACCAGCCCAGTGCGCACGGTAACGTTTTTGATCCATAGGTCCTCAATTCGAAATTCAACGCTGCGGCCATGCACCCCGATATTGGCAAGGCGACCACCGGGACGCAATATGCGCTGGCAGGTATCAAACGACTCGGGAATTCCTACGGCTTCCATCGCTACATCGACGCCTTCACTATCCGTGAGCTTCATTATTGTTTCGACCGGGTCAGCACTGACGGTATCGGTAGCTCCTAACTGACGTGCCACGGCTAGACGGTTTTCGTCGGGATCTACCATGATAATACGTGCGGGTGAGTAGAAACGGGAGGTGAGTAGGGCCGCCAAGCCGATCGGCCCGGCACCGACGATGGCCACGGTATCGCCGAGTTTAACTCCGCCATTGAGTGCGCCAATTTCATGACCGGTTGGCAGGATATCGCTCAGCATAAGTGCGGCGGCAGGATCGAGCCCCGGCGGCAAGTGGTAGAGACTGTTGTCGGCATGCGGGATGCGTACGAATTCAGCCTGGGTGCCATCAATTTTATGCCCCAGAATCCAGCCTCCATCGCGGCAATGCGCATACATTCCTTGCTTACAGTAGTCGCAATGTCCGCAAGAGGTGATGCAGGAGATAAGTACTTGATCTCCTGGCTTGAGGCTACTCACGCTATCACCTACTTTTTCTATGATACCGATTCCTTCGTGGCCCAGAGTGCGACCAGCTTCGACTGTAGGAACATCTCCTTTAAGGATGTGCAGGTCAGTCCCGCAAATGGTGGTTTGCGTTATCCTTACAAGAGCATCGGTGGGAGTCTCGATTATAGGCCGGGGCTTCTCTTTCCACTTCCGTTTCCCTACTCCTTCATAAACAAGTGCTTTCATCGTTTATTCCTCCTATGCAGACAATTGCTAGGGATCTCGCAATAGCTTTCAAAGAGTATAGATAATATAGGTGCACAAAAACTTGACCGTTGTCAGCTTTATAGCTTTGTTTTTTTATGCGTGTATGGTTGTTATAAAACCGGCAGCTTAAATAGCTAAGACTTGATTAGCACTACAAGGGTGAAGTTTGAGTTATTGGCTAATGGTAATGGTGGATGTTCTTTTGAGGAGTATTAATTTCTTAATGCCGTGATGAAAAATTGACAGAGATCATAGAAAATGAGCTTTCTCTCACACTAGGATGCCTCCTGAAAAACAGCCTAATGTTGGGCTATTTCTACATGGTGAGAGGGCTTTATTGATGGATAACTTGACAGCACTTAATTTTCTGCCGCAAGACCAGCTGAACTTAGCATATTTGCACGAAGTACGTGAGTTAAATCGCTACCGAGGCTTGGCCTGGATTCATAGAATAACCGCAGCACTTTG
>NZ_JAINWD010000094.1:0-3371 GCF_021021315.1 Halomonas sp. IOP_14
TTTATCGTCATTCGGAGAGACCTCTATGAGTCTGGAGACAAGAGAAGATCTCGATCCGATCGAAACCACGGAATGGATTGATTCCCTGGAATCGGTATTGGATCGTGAGGGCGAAGATCGTGCCCGCTACCTGATGACCCGCCTGGCGGATCGCCTGCGCCGGGACGGCATGAAGGTGCCCTTCTCGGTGACGACCCCGCACCGTAATACGATCCCGGTTCACCGCGAAGCACCGATGCCTGGTGACCTGTTCATGGAGCGCCGTATCCGCTCCTTGATCCGTTACAACGCCATTGCCCAGGTGATTCGTAATAACCGCGCCAAGCCGGGCCTGGGTGGCCACATTGCCAGTTTTATGTCCTCGGCTACCCTGTATGACGTGGGCTTTAACCACTTCTTCCGCGCGCCTCAGGGCGATTTTGCCGGTGACCTGATTTATATTCAGGGCCACGTAGCACCGGGCATCTACGCACGTTCCTATTTGGAAGGGCGTCTATCGGAAGAGCAGATGGACAGGTTCCGCCAGGAAGTCGATGGCGATGGCCTCTCGTCCTACCCGCACCCGTGGTTAATGCCGGACTACTGGCAGTTCCCCACGGTCTCCATGGGGCTTGGCCCGATTCAAGCGATCTATCAAGCGCACGTGATGAAGTACCTGCATCACCGTGAGCTGAAGGATATGTATGACCGCAAGATCTGGTGCTTCATGGGCGACGGCGAGTGTGACGAGCCGGAATCCCTGGGCGCCATTTCACTGGCGGGGCGCGAAAATCTCGACAACCTGATCTTCGTCATCAACTGCAACCTTCAGCGCCTTGACGGCCCGGTACGCGGCAACTCGCGGGTGATGGACGAATTCGAAGGCGTCTTCCGTGGCGCGGGCTGGAACGTGATCAAGGTCGTCTGGGGGCGTCACTGGGATCCGCTGTTCGAGAAGGATAAGAAAGGCATCCTTCAGAAACGCATGGACGAAGCGGTCGACGGCGAGTACCAGAACTACAAAGCCAACGGCGGCGCTTACACCCGTGAGCACTTCTTTGGCAAATATCCAGAAACCGAGGCGATGGTCAAAGACCTCTCCGACGAAGATATCTGGAAGCTCAACCGCGGTGGCCACGATCCGTTCAAGGTTTACGCGGCGTATAACGAGGCGGTTAACACCTCCAACGGCAAGCCCACGGTCATCCTGGCGCACACCGTTAAAGGTTACGGTATGGGTAGCGGCGATGGCGAAGCGGCCAACGAAGCGCACCAGGTCAAGAGCATGGAGTATGAAGCGCTCAAGACCTTCCGCGATCGCTTCGGTATTCCGTTAACCGACGAGCAGCTCAAAGACGTGCCGTACTACAAGCCGGAAGACGACTCTCCCGAGCTCAAGTACATGCACCTGCAGCGCGAGCGTCTGGGCGGCTACCTACCCAGCCGTCAAAGCGACTTCGAGGCGCTGGAGATCCCCAGCCTCGAAGACAAAACCTTTGCCTCGCAAATGGGCGGCTCGAAAGGGCGTGAAGTCTCGACCACCATGGCGTTTGTGCGGGTGCTTAACGGCCTGGTCAAAGATAAGACGCTGGGCAAGAAGGTGGTGCCGATTATCCCTGACGAAGCGCGTACCTTCGGTATGGAAGGCATGTTCCGTCAGTTGGGTATCTACACCTCGGAAGGTCAGAAGTACGAGCCGGTGGATAAAGGCCAGATCATGTTCTACCGCGAGGATCAGAAAGGTCAGATTCTCGAAGAGGGCATTACCGAAGCAGGCGCCATGTCGGCCTGGATCGCCGCGGCGACCTCCTATAGCAACAACAACGTCACGCTGCTGCCGTTCTACATCTACTACTCGATGTTTGGCTTCCAGCGCATTGGCGATCTGGCCTGGGCGGCGGGTGACCTGCAAGCCCGTGGCTTTATGGTCGGCGGCACCGCAGGGCGCACCACGCTTAACGGCGAAGGCCTGCAGCACCAGGATGGTCACAGCCTGATTCAGGCCTCCACCATCCCCAACTGCCGCAGCTACGACCCGACCTATGCCCATGAAGTCGCCGTGATTCTGCAGGATGGCCTGAAGCGCATGTTCACCGACAAGGAGAACTGCTTCTACTACCTGACGGTGATGAACGAGAACTACGAGCACCCTGCGCTGGAAAACGTGCCCGCCGACGATATCGTTAAAGGCATGTACCTACTGCGCGAAACCAAGGGTGACAAGGGCCGCGTTCAACTGCTGGGCTCTGGCACCATTCTGCGCGAAGTGGAAGCTGCCGCTGAGTTACTTGAGAACGATTGGGGCATCGGCGCCGACATCTGGAGCGTGACCAGCTTTAACGAGCTGCGTCGTGAAGCGCTGCTGCTGGATCGTGAAGCCTTCCTGAACCCAGACGCCGAGGCCAACAAGCCTCACGTCACACAGTGCCTGGAAGGGCGCGACGGCCCGGTGATCGCGTCGACCGACTACATGAAGCTGTATGCCGATCAAGTGCGTGCCTGGGTACCGGGTGACTACACTGTACTGGGTACCGATGGCTTTGGCCGTTCAGACACCCGCGAGAAGCTGCGCTACTTCTTCGAAGTAGATCGCTACTTCGTGACCGTGGCGGCGCTACGTGCGCTGGCTGAGCGTGGCGAGATTGATCGCAAGCAGGTTGGTGAAGCGCTTAAGAAGTACGGCATTGATGCCCATAAGCCTAACCCGCTGACTAGCTAAACCGCTGACCGGTGGGCGGTGGCCCACCGGCTCGATCCGATTTGGAAGGAGCGCGACCTTGAGTAGCGAAATCATCAAAGTTCCCGATATCGGTGGCGATACCGATGTCGAAATCATCGAGATTGCGGTGTCAGAAGGCGACGTCATTGAAGCGGAAGACACCCTAATCACGCTGGAATCCGACAAAGCCAGCATGGACGTACCGGCCCCGAAAGGCGGCAAGGTACTCAAAGTGCTGGTCAAAGAAGGCGATAGCGTCTCGGAAGGTGACGATATCGTTGAGCTGGAAGTCGAAGGTGGCGGCGACGAGAAACAAGAGAGCTCGTCTGACAGCCAGCCTGAAGAGGCCCCAGCGAAGCAAGAAAAACCCAAAGAGCCGTCTCAAGAGCAGAAGCCCGCAGCTAAAAAGGCCGCCGGCGGTAAGCAGACGGTGGATATCAAAGTGCCCGATCTCGGCGGCTCGGACAGCGTCGAAATTATCGACGTCGCGGTCAGCGAAGGCGATGAGGTTGAGGCCGAAGACACCTTGATCACGTTGGAGTCTGACAAAGCCTCCATGGACGTACCTAGCCCCTATAGCGGTAAGATCGTCAGCTTTACCGTGAAAGAGGGCGACACGGTGTCTGAAGGCGATGTGATCGGCCAGATGGAGATCGTCGGCGAAGGCGGCGAC
>NZ_JAINWD010000095.1:0-2856 GCF_021021315.1 Halomonas sp. IOP_14
GCCAGGCCGCGGCCATGCTGATGCAGGCCGCTCGCATCCGTCTGGAGAAGATGGCCATAGCATTTGGATTGTGACTGCCAGGAGATGGTAGAGCGGCAGGATGCTTTGCTCAGGGCGCTGGGGCTGAATGAGGGCGTTAGGCCTTTTGAGAGCGTTGAGGCGTTGCAGGTGGCGGGTAAGCGGTTGTGGCAGGTGTTGGCGGTTGATGAGGTAGGGCAGACATAGATTGAATTGCGTTGGCCGATATTTTTGACCAACGCGCTTAGCTATCTCAATGCTCTAGAGGAGTGGGCATTAGGTACTGCTGCTGGGCAAAAGCTGCCTTTTAGTCGTTTCTGATATAACGCTCATATTAGCTATTTATATGTAAATCCTTTTGAGTAGTTCTATGTTAAAATTGATTGAATTGGACACCAGTCAACTGCATTACTTGACTTACAGTACAATTTTTTAAGTCCAGATTGCAATTGCATTCATTTGAATGTGGAAAATTTGAATGTTTTTTTTCAAGCGAAAAAGGACAAGAGATATGTTTTTTACTTATACTGTCATAAATTGATCTCGAAATTATTAAATATGACAGCCATCCTTGGTTCTTTATTTCGTCTATTTCAGAATCTGTTTTTTTCATTTTTATACTCACCACTCCATCAGGTGATATTGTACGGGTCATTGGAGGAAGAGAGTCAAATTTTTCCAAATAGTCAAAACCAACTAGAGGATTATCCTTTCGCACAGTCAATGAGCGTTTAAATGACAACATGTATTCATGCATTACGGTTGATAGTGGGTCATTAGCATCAATTTTCATTTCGCTAAAACAATTCGTTATATAGTTGTCCGTTAAGGTTACTACCTCTGCGGTAGTTCTCCATTTCTGCAATTTCAGAAATTCCTCAATCGACTTCTTTATGTTTTGGTTAGACTTTTTTGATCGAGCCAAATAGTTTGCAATATAATATAGACGCCATGCTGGATCGAGTTCAGGGCTATTATTGGTGAAATCAGCTGGAATCATCAAAGCCCACTCTAAAACAATAAGGGATTGCTCATTACTTAAGCCGACCATTTTGGTCAATATGTTTGGAACCGACCAATACATCCATAGCTGTGGGTTGTTTGAGAGTTTCTCCCACCATTTGTCAGCTAATTCCTTATTGATTTTTGATATATAATTATATTGTACTATTGTCGCAATCCCCTCAAGAATTACGAGACCATTAATTGGATAAATATTATATTCATCTACACCGAGGAAGCCTACGCTAGGCAAAGTGACATTGTCTGCTTCTAATTTGGTTAATATCATATCATATTGTTGAGGTACATATTCTTTTGGCATGGATTCTGGTTTGCCGATACCAATTTCTTTACTAAGTCTCTTTTCAGTATATTCATAGATATGAACGAATGATTTAACCTCTTCAGGACAATTTTTCGATTTGCACCATTCTCGTAATGGCAATGAAACTTTGATACCCTCTTTACTTAGGCTCTGAAGAAGTAAAAAAAAGCTTACACAGAGCGCCCAGTTATGTTTAAATAAGTAGAGGCCAAAAGTGGTTGCCGTCAGATCAACGAAGTGTCGTTTTTCATGAGCTGGAATTGAAGCCTCGATCAGAAAACTCTCTTTATCTTCGGAGTCTTCAAACATTCTCAATAACATTTCATAAGCGGTGTGAACCCTACCCAAAAAAACTTCCTGACGAAATGAGTCGAAGTTGTTTTTTTCAAATGAACTAGTCATTAAATAGCTAAAAGGGCATAAGCTTCCTTTAGATGGTGCCATTAGGCTATAAAGAAAGTCTTTTTCATAATTAGATCCTGTCATGATCTACAAGTCCTCAATGTTTTTTAAAACTTTCTCTATCTGACTTGGTGAGTATCCCTTTAAAGAAATATAGGTTCCATCACATTTTCTGATTTCTACATTGTTGTCCTTATTGCGTAATATGTAAGAATGGAGAACCTTTACTATCCCGGCGATAACACCTGCACTTCCAAGAGCTATGACAAACTCATTTACTATTGGTGAGCCTAATTCAAAAGGTTCTTTCTCCTGAATTTCTATCGCTCCAATATTGTCAAGTTCCAGTGCCACTTTATTTAAGTCTTTTTTATCTGCTTCGGGGAAATATATTGATATTTTCATATGGTATTATCCAATGGCTTATGAGTTCATGCTTTTAGGAGTTTTATTTTTTATGAGACTGTGTAGTCAAAATTCGAGAGCCTGCTGTATTTTCTGAATGGTTATTTGGAATTTGTAAAAAATATTATTATACTTACTTTAATTCAAATTCGGATCGTTGGAAAGCTCAGATTCGTTACAGTTTTCATCGGAAACCTGGATAAATAAATTATTTGCTTCAGTGTCGTAATTGAGGCAGTATTTCATTTAGGATGCTTTAGCTACGTGATTAAGCCACCCAGCATTTAAGCCCTGCCGGTCACCCGACCCGGTGGGGCTTTTGCGTTTCTAGCGGCTGTGGGCCAGCCACTGTCTGGTTGCTAGGTTCATATCCCGGAGAAAGCGGGTTCGATTCCCGCCGCCGCTACCATTTCATGCGTTGCCGCCTGGGCTACGCCTTGCCCCGTTCGTGCAGGGGCCTTTTATCTCGAGTTTATCATGTCTGCTCATTCTCCTACTCATTGGCTTGAGGAGGCGGAACTGCTGCGCGTTGAGCCAGCACCGCCAAGAGATTCACGTGCCGGCAACGTGGCTGCATTTCTCGATACATTGGCCTTTGCCGAGGGCACGCCTCGCTTTGGCGATCATGACGGTTTCAATGTGATTGTTGGCGGCAAGACGTTCAATAGCTACGACGATCACCCACGCCAGCTTGTTTGGCTTCC
>NZ_JAINWD010000096.1:0-2465 GCF_021021315.1 Halomonas sp. IOP_14
ACGAGAAGTTTGGCAGGATAGTCAGACATTGTCGCCGAAGGTCTTGCGCCAGTCGCGGGGGCTTACCTGGTGGCGCTGCCTGAAATGTTGCCGAAACGAAGTTGCCGTGTGGCATTCGCGATTTTGGCTTAATCCTTGGCAGTGGCGTTGCCGCCAAGCTTATTGTGTTCACTGCCTATAAATGAAGGTGGTATAAAAGGCTAATTTCCAGCGATGGCAGCAATCATTATCTGGAAGCGTTGACGCTAGGAAGATTTTGAAAATCTGCGTGTAGAGTGGGTGAAGGTAAGCGCAGATTATTGCTCTAGAGGCACCTGGTTGGAGGGCTGATTTCGACCCAATCCGGATATCAGTGAGACCAGACGGCCACTACTGCGGCAGTAGATCGAGACAACTGGTATTGCTGGACACGGCCAAGAAATTGATAGCCTCCGCGATCACAGCACTCGCACCACCGGTCGACAGCACGGTCACGAGGATCGCCGCATAATCACTCCGAGCCTGCAGGCTCAGCGCTCGTCCCGATTTACCTGACATCACCAACCCCACTACTCGTCGCCCGTAAATTTTGCAACAGAACCCTAACAGGTGCTTTGGCGCGGCTTGATGATGTCAGATGCTGCGAGGCGTCGGTCAGCCTCATCGATTAGCGCATCGAACGTCGCCAAAACAATATTGCGTAGCCACCGGGTGGCGGGGTCACCATCAAGTTCTGATTTCCACATCACCCGAAAAGACACGTCAGGCAAGGGTTCGGGAGGCTCAAATACCTGAATATCTCCACCCTGCGCGCCTCCTAGTAGACACAGCGCGACAAAATTACCCAGCATGTCGGTATTGTTTAAGACCGCACCAATGCCTGACCAACTGGCAGCGTGTAACCCAATCCGGCGTTTCAGTCCTAAGCTGTCGAGCCGCTCTTCTACGGTTCCATGTGTTGCACCTGGAGTGCGCACAACGACATGAGGCCAACTCATCCAACTTTCCGTTGTCCAGTCATTTGAAGCTGGGTGTCCATGACGAGCGAAGACATAGCGTTTTAATGAGGGTAGAGCCTTAGCCTTCAATCCTGCCGGGAGAGGGAAGTTTGCGTTCCCAAAGGCAATGTCTATTTCGCCACTGACGATCTGACCCATGGTCTCCTTTGACAGGGGCTGCCATGCAAGGCCGGAGTTTGGTGCTTCTCTGTGCATCCTTCGGACAACTTCTGTGGCCACAATGTCCAAGCCGGGGCCGGCTATTTTGAAAATACGTGTGCTTTTCGAGGGATTAAATTCTGCTGGCGGCTGCACGGCGCGTTCAATCCGGGCGAGGATCGGCTGTATCTCTTGGTAAAGTGCGAGAGCCCTTGGGCTGGGCTGCATAATTCCACCAACACGAACCAAAAGCGGATCACCAAGCTGGTCGCGCAACCGACCTAAAGCATGGCTGATTGCCGAAGGCGTCCGGCCGAGTTGTTCAGCGGCCCGATTGACACTGCCCTCATCCATCAACACACGGAAAACCAAAAGCAGGTTCAGGTCCAGGTTTCTAATCTGAATTTCATTCATGCTAAATGAATACTATTTGCTTTTATGACACGGAATTCCCAGCATAATGGCCCCGTATCGGTCAAAGATCAATATACAGCTGAAAGGAATTCACGATGGCACTCTCGCTACCAAACGCAAAGACTCTATTTGTTGATACTGGCCCAAGACTGGTGCTTGGAGGCATCTTCCTGATCGGCGCAATTGATGGGTTTTGGTACATATTCACGGGATCGCATCTCATCCACCCACCAACATCAGTAGATGGTCTGGCTTTTGAAGCCGCTCTCAAAGAGGTTGGATTTTTCTGGCCCTTGATGAAAATTATCGAACTGATCGGCGCTTCGTTGTTGCTGAGCAATCGAGCGCCTGCACTAGGGTTGGCATTGCTTGCGCCTGTGATGGCGGTGGTTGTGGCGTTTCATGTGGTGTTGAATCCCGCCGGACTGCCGCTCGCTGCCATCTTGGTGGCAACCGGCGGAATGACCCTTTGGGTTCAGTTTGACCGTTTCAAACCGCTGATAGCTTCTGGAACACCTAAGCATCCAACCAACGACGCCGACGGCCAGTATCCGTGACCGGGAGAGCTTCTAGCTGGGACATGAAGCTATGGCCTGCCATAGCTTCAGGCTCTTATACCCAGACGACTAAAACCGTGAGGCGATCCTCGGCGTAGGGATACCCAAGAACGTAATCGCCAAGCGCCGCAAAGACTGCAGTCGTCGGTGTCCGACTTGCTATTTTCCGTCTCTACCTGCCCATGCCGCTTCATCCAGCGCTGCCCAGCTCACCTCGGCCATCCAGTTGGCAAGCACATCGGTCGGCCAATGAACCCCAAGGTAAACTCGGCTTATAGCCACCGGCAGGGAAAAGCTTTTGCACCCAACTTGTCCAAGTTTTCCCTCGTGCTTCATTTGCAACTCCTTTGCTTTGAGA
>NZ_JAINWD010000097.1:0-2424 GCF_021021315.1 Halomonas sp. IOP_14
CTCTAACAGTGAAGCATTTATTCGCCGTGCGGAGCATGGCGAATAAATGCCTGTTGGACTAAGGCGCGTCCATCAGGCAGCTATTTAATAGGGGATTGTATTGATCAGCGTGCGGCCTGAGGTACCAAGCCGTGCATTGGCATGTCTGGGGTAACGCGCTCTGATCGTGAGTTTCGCCATCATTTCAGCACTTCCAAATCTAATTTAACCCAATGTAGCGCGCCTGATGGCTAAAATCCATCATCGGGACGAGCTTATCCATGACCCGCTAGCGAGCCGGTTAGCCAAGTCGGTTGTCGTCGTAGGGCGTTACATCATGCTCGATAGTGTTGATCCTTATGATTAGACGGTTGATCGTAGGTGTGGCGCTGGGGTGTGAGCGTCCCGATCATCCGCAATGTGGGTTGCTTGCAATGTGGACAGGTGTAGGCCAGCTCCGCATCGCTGGCAGCCATATCGGCACCCGGTGCTTGCTCAACCACCGCTAGTGCTCGACGAACCTGCATCAGACGTTGCCGACGGCAGCGATTGGCCAGAAAACCGTAGTGACGCACCCGCATCAGTCCTTTGGGCAGGACGTGAAGCAGGAAGCGGCGTACGAACTCCTCGCCATTGAGGATGAGCGACTTGTGTCGGTCATGGTCGCGATAGTCCTTGTAGCGTAGGGTCATCTGGTGCTCATCGACGGCCAGGATACGCGCGTTGCTGATGGCGATCTGGCGCGTGTAGCGCGCCAAGTAGCGAACTACCGTATGAGTGTGTTCAAGGCAGTCCTTGCTGTAAACCACCCAGTCAGTGGCCATCAGCGTGTTCAGTTGAGCATCGACATCTCCGGGCCGGTTTACCCGGTGGAGATCGCCTGCATTGGCGGCCTTGCGCAGAGCGCTCACCATGTGCCCGCGAAAGTGGCATGACAAGGCCCGCACCGGGAACAAGTAGTTGCTATGCGCCCCACGCCAGCGGCCATCGTCACCCAAGGCACCGCCTGGAATCAAACAGTGCAGATGCACATGTTGGCTCAGGTTCTGACCCCAAGTGTGAAGCACGGCGATCATCCCCATTTCGCCGCCAAGGCGTTTGGGGTCTCGTCCAAAAGTGCGCAGCGTTTGCCAAGCACTCTGGAACAGCAACCGGTGAATCACCTCGGGATGAAGCTGAACCCAGCCATTAAGACTGTGCGGCAGCGTGAACACGACGTGGTAATAGCGCACAGGCAAGATATTGGCCTGCTGACGTTCGGCCCATTGTTCTATGGCGCGGCCTTGGCACTGCGGGCAATGACGATCGCGGCAGCCAAAGTAGTGTGGCTGTACATGAGCGCAGTCGGAGCACTGCAAGACCATCCCGCCCATCGCCTCCGTTCGGCAGGCCAGCAGATGGGTACACACCCGTTGGCGCTGGCGATCAAGACCGGTTGGATCGAGAAAGCGGGTCAGCGCCTGTTGCAAGGTAGCGGCCTTAGTCATGGCTCACCTCCAAGGCGGCCACCAGGTCAATATGACACTGATCTCCCCCTTGCTGGCTCGGCAGCCAGTGCAGGTAGCGCATCGTCGACTGGAGGTGACGGTGGCCCAGTAGCCGCTGGAGCTGATGGACGGGAAGGCCTTGCTCCAGAACATGGGTAGCATAGGCATGGCGCAGACTATGGATGCCACCGACCCGCTCGATCCCGGCCAGGCGCTTGGCTTGGGTAAAGGCCTTCTGTGGCGCACTGGCGTGTAGGGCTTGATCGGGAAACAGAGCGCTCGGGAACAGCCATGTGACTGGCCGATAGGCGCGCCAGTATTCGCGCAAGCGATCAAGCAGGGTCACGGGTAGTAACACCATACGATCCTTGCCGCCCTTGCCCTGCGTCACACGGAGTTGGTAACGCTGGCTGTCGATGTCACTAACTCGCAGGTGGCAGACCTCGGTTACACGCAATCCGCAGCCGTAGCACAGTTCGAGCATCATGCGATGCTTGGCGTTTTGGCAGGCGGCCAGGATCCGCCGAACCTCGTCGCGGGTCAGCAGTTCTGGAATCCGCTGCGGTTTTTTGGGGACGGTGAGCGGCACATCAAACGAAGGCCACTGCAACACGTGCAAATACAGGAACCGCACGCCGTGCAGATAAACACGGCAACTGGCGGCGGACAAACCACGCTCCTGAACCAGGTGATTAAAGAAGTGTTGCAGGTCGTCGGTACTCAACGTGTCTGGCGGGCGGTGGAAATAACGTGCTAGTTCAGTGACCACCATCAGGTAGGTGTTGTGGGTACGTTGCGCAAAGCCACGCTGACGCATGGCCGCGATCATCTTCTGTCGCAAGGCAGTCATCGTCGTCACTCCTGTTGTATGACCCACGTGGGTCAATCAACAGTGTGGCCCGATGAGGTGAAAAACGTGGTTCGTCGACAGCTACCGCGAAGCGGTTTAGTTCAACAG
>NZ_JAINWD010000098.1:0-590 GCF_021021315.1 Halomonas sp. IOP_14
CAGCGCCTGCCCCAGGCGGCGGTCTACCCCAAGCATGCCGAAGACCTAGAGCGCCTTACCCGGTTGGCCGCGCAAACCACTCACCGCAGCATTGTATTAACGCCCAGAGGCGGCGGCACCGGCACCAACGGTCAGTCGCTCACCGATGGCATCGTGGTGGATGTCTCCCGCCATATGAATCAGATCCTAGAGATCGATGTGGAAGCACGGCGGGTGCGCGTTCAGGCGGGCGTGGTGAAGGATCAATTAAACGCCGCGCTCAAACCCCATGGGCTGTTTTTTGCCCCGGAGCTTTCGACCTCCAACCGCGCCACTATAGGCGGCATGATCTCTACCGATGCCAGCGGCCAGGGTAGCTGCGAATACGGCAAAACCCGTGATCATGTGCTGGAGCTCGATACCATTTTGATCGGTGGAAAGCACCTGCACAGCCGCGCTTTAACATCGGACGAAGAGCAGGCTGAGTGCCAGCAGGAAGGCATTCTGGGCCGCGTACATACCACCGCCGCCAATATTATCGACCAACAGCGCGAATTGATTGCAGCCAAGTTCCCGCCGCTCAACCGCTGCTTAACTGGCTACGACTTGGC
>NZ_JAINWD010000099.1:0-1830 GCF_021021315.1 Halomonas sp. IOP_14
CGGCTCGGAAGGCTCGCTGGGCTTTTTGAACGAGGCGGTGTTGAATGTGCTGCCGATTCCCAAGCACTCCACTCTGGTCAATGTGCGCTACACCAGTTTTATGGATGCACTGCGGGATGCCAAAGCGCTGATGGCCGCTAGCACCTCTTCACAACCTCAGCCGCAGGCGCTACAACCCCAGCCGCAGGCGCTTCGCCCGACTTCCATAGAGACCATCGATGACACCGTGCTGCAGTTGGCCATGGAAGACTTCGTCTGGGACAGCGTAGCGGAATTCTTCCCGGCGACCGCTAACACGGCGATTCGTGGCATTAACCTGATCGAGTTTAATGACGACGATGAAAGCGCCCTCGCCGAGCGGGTACAAGCCTTTACCGACCACCTAAGCCAAGACACCACCGTTGAACGCCTAGGCTACACCTTGGCCGAGGGGCGTGGGCAGATCCAGAAAGTCTACGCCATGCGCAAGCGCTCGGTGGGTTTGCTCGGCAATGTGCAGGGCGAGAAGCGGCCGATTCCGTTTGTGGAAGATACCGCCGTGCCGCCGGAGCACTTGGCGGACTTTATCACCGAGTTCCGCGCCGCGCTGGACGCCCGAGGCCTCGCCTACGGGATGTTTGGCCATGTAGATGCTGGGGTACTGCACGTGCGCCCCGCCATCGATATGAAGGATCCCGAACAGGAAACACTGATTCGCGCGGTATCCGATGAAGTGGTGGCGCTGACCCAGAAATATGACGGCCTGCTGTGGGGCGAACACGGTAAGGGTGTGCGCTCGGAGTACTCACCTAAATTCTTTGGTGAGCTTTATCCCAGCCTACAGCGGGTAAAAGCCGCCTTTGACCCCTATAACCAGCTTAACCCTGGCAAGATCGCCTCGCCTCTCTCTAACCCGCCCGGGGCCGCGGGCATTTCCACCTCGCCCGACGCTGCGGGTAAGCCTCAAAGCAGCGAGCTAATCGCCAGGGATAGCGATCCCGATCTGTTAACGGTGGATGGCGTGCCCATGCGCGGTCAGTTTGATCGCACCATCGATGAGCGCGCCTGGCAGGCCTACGACGCCGCGGTGTACTGCAACGGTAACGGTGCCTGCTACAACTACGACCTTGATGACCCCATGTGCCCCTCCTGGAAGGCGACGCTGGATCGTCGCCACTCGCCCAAAGGCCGTGCCAGCCTGATCCGCGAGTGGCTGCGCCTGCAGACCCAGGCGGGAATCGATGTCGTTGAGGAGTCGCGCAAGAAAAAAGCCGAAGGCGGCTGGGGCTTTATTAAACGCTTTCCGCTGCGGGTGGCGAATACTCTAAGCCGCAAGCAGCACCACGACTACTCCCATGAAGTTTATGACGCCATGGCGGGTTGCCTGGCGTGTAAGTCCTGCGCGAGTCAGTGCCCGATCAAGGTCAACGTTCCCCAGTTCCGCTCGCAGTTCTTGGAGGTCTACCACGGCCGCTACCTGCGCCCGATTCGCGACTACGTGATTGGCGGCACCGAGTTTATGCTACCTACCCTGGCCAAAGCCGCACCGCTGTATAACGCCGTGATTGGCCAGCGCTGGGTAGAGCAACTGATGCGCCGTACGCTGGGCATGAGCGACTCCCCGGCGCTTTCACGGGCCAGTGTTAAAAAGCAGCTGAACGCCTGGGGCGTCGCCGAGGCAACACCGCTCTCACTGGCCCTGTTAACCGAACAGCAGCGTGCCAATAGCGTGATTATTGTCCAGGATGCCTTCACCACCCACTTTGAAGCCAAGCTGGTGATGGACGTGGTGGAACTGCTCTCGCGCCTCAATCTACGCGTGTTTGTGATGCCCTATTCGGCGAACGGCAA